>CALLKE010000272.1 GCA_938008555.1 uncultured Pedobacter sp. | reverse complement strand
AGGGACTAGGACTGGACGGTTTAGTTATTCAGATCCCAATCTACAGAACATGCCTTCAGAAGAGACATCTTCCGCTGAGTATGTAATCAGAGGGTGCTTTATTCCAAGGCCAGGTAACGTATTTGTAAGTATAGACTACATGGCTCAAGAGTATCGAATTATGGCAGACTATGCAGGGGAACAAGACATTATCAAAGCAGTTATGGCAGGTAAAGATTTTCACCAGGTAACGGCAGATATGTTTGGGGTTACGCGCAAGCAAGCAAAGACTGTTAACTTCCTAACACTATATGGTGGTGGACCACAGAAATTAGCGGATACATTAGGCATAGCATTAGCAGAAGCCACGAGGCTGCGCACTAAATACTTTAGTGCACTACCAAAGGTAGAAAAGTTAATCGACGATATCATAGCAACCGGAAGAGGCAGAGGCTATGTGTATAATTGGCTGGGTAGAAAGTTATACGCAGAAAAAGAACACTGCTACGCATTGCCTAACCACTTGATACAATCAAGCGGAGCAGACACTATGAAGTTGGCAATGATAGAGATATCATCGTTTATATCTGGTAAAGAAATAGAAATGGTTTTATCTGTGCATGATGAGCTAGTGTTTGAAATGCCCGAGGGACTTCTTTCTACGGTTAAACAGATTCAAGAGATAATGGAAACAGTATACCAATCTAGGAATGGAATGCAGTTGAAAACATCAGCTAGCTTTAGTAGAGTTAGCTTAGCTAAAAGGGATATGGTGGACTTACATGTTTAGTATATGGAGGGGAAATGAGTGACTATCCCACAGAATCACAAAGAAGGTCATGGAATAATGATGGCATGGACCCTGATTGGAAACCTGATATTAATAATTATAATTATAAATCAGATCCCTTAGAAAAACTAAAAAAATTAATAAATCTTTGCGGAGAGTTGTCTTCAGCGTTTAGTACAAGAGAAAATGAAATAAATTTAAACGATGATTCTTATGCAACGAGAGTAACTAAATCAAATATTTTTTGGCGTGAATTTTTAAAAGCATATGATGAGGTAAAATTTAAATGAGCAAGATTAAGTTTGGAATAGGAATGAAGACACGCTACCAGATCGTGGTGGTAAAGGAACATTTATGATAGATATGTCTAACTATAAAAAATTCAATGAGCTTAAATTAAAATACCCAACAAAAATGGTATATATTACAGAGAGCGATATCTACAGGACACCAAAGGATTTATCAAATCCTAGGGGGCATGTAGAATATATTGATAGAAGATTCAAAGATGAGGGAGTAATCATCACTCGCTTTAACCACAACTATACCACTGGTGAATTAGGACTTGTGTTCCTAGCAGGGGATAGTGTTGTTAACCCAGGTTATGAAGTATGGGCTTTGATAGGATACAACGCACAGTATGCCACGCAAGAATAAAGAAACATTATTTAAAGAGAAAGTTGTAAAACTTCTTAAGCAAGTACCATACTTGTGGGTTGTTAAAACCCAACAAGTATCGGTTCGTGGAACACCAGATCTTCTGATTTGTTGTAAGGGTAAGTTCGTAGCATGGGAGCTAAAGACATCAACTGGTGTTGTAGATCCTTTACAAACATATACACTGGGGGAAATAGCTAGAGCTATGGGTGTAGCGCGAGTCGTGACACCAGACAATTTAGAGAAATATATGGAGGAATTATGGAAGTTGTAATTAGTGATGTTCTGAGAAAATTATTGATACTAGAAGCTTCTAGGTGGGTTGGAACCACAGAAGTAGGTGGAAATAATAAAGGACAGATAGTAGAAAAATTCCAGAAGACAGTAGATAGTAAAGCACAAGGTGAGGCGTGGTGCATGGCCGCAGTCCAGACTTGGTGTGTATGGACTAAGAACTACTTTGATACTTGTCATCCCCCTTTAAAGGACACTATTAAACTAGCCATATATCCATCAGAGCATTGCCTGACAGTGTGGAATAAAACTGACCCACGATGCAGGATTAAATCTCCTACACCAGGTTGTGTAATTATCTGGCGTCGTGGGCAGACTACTAACGGACATACTGGAATTTTTGTTGAGATGCTGCCAAATGGTAAGATGAAAACTATTGAGGGCAATACAGGAGATGGTAAGGGAGTCGTGCGTGATGGTGACGGAGTGTACTTCAGGGAGCGTTCTCTAACAGGAGAAGGAGATATGAAGGTAGTAGGATTCATTGATCCATTCTGGATCCCTAAGGCTGATAGCTAGGCATAATGGAATCAATCTGGTTTACCTTGGGAAGTGCTTCGGTGCATTTCCCATAATCTTTGCATACCTCTAATATAAATATTTTTATATTCTTCCACGAATCAATAGGAACGATGAGCGCATTCTTCTTTGTATCACTCCATTCTTTTCCCTCTAAGTAATACTCATTAGGGGATATGGTATATGTACACCAACCTTTTGTTGGGTTTATCTCTATACACGCTGGATCATCTGGAAGATTATGGGCGCAGCTTAATAAGTTTCCTAGCAGCATCAATAAGACTAGTCTCATTCTTTTGAGTTGGGTTTTCATTGTGCACCTCTATTGCTTTCTTTAAGGCTTGCGCTTCTATGGTGGTCATTACATTAACGTAAACAAAGTACGCTCTTACTTCACCGAATGTTACGATCTTAGATACAGCCCACCGCACAGCCATAACAGTCAACTGGTTTACACCAGGGGTTAGGAAAAAGGAAGAGGATAGGATTATCTCTTTCATAAGCCTATCCACAATCTTATCTATAAGAAAAGATTCAATATCCATTACAGCTTAATAGATCCTGCAAATTGTTCCGCATACGTCTCAGCAGGTCCAGCTAGAACAGGTACTACGATGTCGTCGATCTTGTTCTCTGAATTTTCTGCAACAGCTTTAGAGTACTCCACTCCAGCTAGGAATGCAGACTTAACAATTTGCTGGATGTGTGGCTGAATTTTTGCTTTTTGAGCTTCATTTAATTCAAAAATCTTTTTATCACTCATTCTTTTTCTCCTTTTTATATCGCACTATTGCGACAATTATTAACACGATTAACTCTACTAGGCTGCTAGCTTTTGTTTTCTTAGTCTTACCAAGCCAAGCTTCAAACAAAGCATACAGTAACGTCCCTGCTACTGTAGTAATGAGCATTTTACTATCGCACATTATTTCTCCTTGGGTTCTATTCGTCCCCTAATGTATGAAGTATCCTTAGCAATGCTAGATATTTCAAATCTAAGACTGGTAATCTCTGACTCTACTCTTTCTATTCTACGTTCTAGCTTCGCGGCATCATCTTTAGATTGAAACTTCTCAGTCACAAAGTAAACAGATGTTGCTATCGTAACTCCAAAAGCAAAGGTCTCAGCTAGCGTTAGTCTCCATTTCAATATTGCCCCTTTTTGCTCCATGGGACATCCTTTCTAAGTCAAATTTACCAATCGTAACGACCATATATTATAATTGGTATCTGCTAATAATGAGTGTCCTGTGTCACTCGATACCTGTTGTATCTGAACAGTATCTCCTGCATTTAAACTTAAATCCAAAGTTCCATTAATTAAAAGTGATGTACTCACCGCAGACACAATGTTCTTTTGATCTATACTGGGACCTTGTGTACCATTAATAAATACTGTTGCAGAGTAGGTGCTGTTTGCTGCCCACGCCGAGAATGCAGCTGCTAAGTGAACTACACTTTGATACTCACCAGTAACGGGAACAGTGACAATGTTAGAAGCCATGGCTCCCATGGTATCTTTAATTTTTGTAGGCCATCCTACTATAGTATTAGAAGTGTTAATGCTCCCTGAACTAGCTGCATACTTAGTATGAAATAAGAACTCATCACGAAGAGTACTCCAATTACCAAGTCTTATTTCAGATACGTTTGAAGCGTACAGTCCAGCAGTTATTTGGGTTGATGTTAGAACACCAACAAGTCTGCATGGACATCCTGTCCCAGTTACAGGAGCGTACATAACTCTATTGGATGTAGCACCTGCACTAATAGCTGTGACGTTAACAAGGGATGTCTCTTTGAATAAACTTTGAGATACAGCTAAGTAAGTAAGACCATCTACACTAACAACATATAAAAATATCTTATGAGCATTACCACTTGTATGCCCAAGAGTAGCTCCAGCTGGTATTGTGATACTTTTAGCACCAATAATATTCATACTTCCATAGAAACCATTACCCATCGAAGGAACACGCCTCCCAATATTTATTGGGTTAACACTTGTGGCATCAGTACCTAAAGATGTCTTAGCAGCTATGGTAAGAGCATTGCCTGCAACACTAGTTAAAATACCAAGATTCGATATATTTGTAATATAATCCTGTTCACTTCCCCATCCCCACCTAAGTCCTGTACTCTGAGAAGAATCAGCTATAAGTGTAGACCCATCACCACCAACTGGTAGGGCTGCTACGCCAACTCCAGTGTGAGTAAATAGGTCTCCCTTAGCAGCTAGTGGCATACCTCCCGTATATAAAGCAGGGGAAGCGTAAACTATTTTAGTACCAGTGGGGTCTACAGCTAGGACATTATTAGCAGTAACGGGTGAGTCTAGCTCACTATCTAGAGTGACTTCAGACTTTGAAACTTTTACACATCTATCAACTTGGCGTTGTAATTCCTGTACTTGTAGTGCTAGTTTATCTAAGCCTTCTTCATGGTCTGCTGGAAGAAATGGTCCAGTTGTAAGATATGTAGTTGACTGTTCTCTTGGAGATTCCCTGTAGATTAATAGTACTGATCCACTTGCTGGAGCTACAGTCATAAGTACGTTGGATCCAGAAATATTAAAGTCTACTCCAGGTGTAAGAGCTGACTCTACACCAAGGGAACTTTTAAGTACTGCTTTTATGTGGGAGTTACTTTTAAAAACAAATGTTATAGCGAACGTAGTGGTAACTCCGTCGCCTGCGTATGCGGAATAAGAATTTAAATTACTCACTGACATTACTGCCCCCTTGGAGAGAATGGAGTTACAAACCCTGGCATAGCTAGTCTACTTTTATCCCTATCTTGCTGCAATCTTTTTTGTATTATTGGATTGTTCTTAGCAAATAAGTTCCTAGCCGCTGAATCGTAACTTCTAAATATTTGATTTAACCCAAGCATTGCCTTTTTGTACTCAATTTCAGCAGCTTCTTGCTGTGAAGCTGTCAGGTACGATGCTCTCATACCACCCACAGCATCAGCCATAACTTTCATATTTACCCTAGCATATTCTTCTACATCAGCACGAAGCGATTTCCCCCCTGGTATAATACCAGGTTTATTCATTAGTTTTATGAAGTCGTGATATTCCTCACTAGTCATCTTGGTTCGTGAAGATTCCACTTGTTGTGCTAATCCATCAGCCATAACTAAGCTAGACTTAGTGCTGATAATATCACTAGGCATTTCTATCTTAAACTTTGGATCAAATCCCTTAGCGCGTAGGTCTCCATCAAAATCAGTAAGCATCCTAAGATATTTACCCAATGCTGAATTCTCTGTATCCACACTATGAAATGGAGTCACGGACGCAAGCCAGTGTTCTTTAATAGGCTCACCAAATATATCCAACTTCTCAGGTAATCCATACCCTATTCCTTGGCTAAGCTTTCCTAAGAAGTACTCTGTAAATTCCCTATAAGATTCATCTTGTTTAACATACTTACCATCTTCAGCCATGTACCCTTCATAAGCCTGTAGTGCTTGTTTACGGCTCGTAGCAAGGGGTACTAAGTTAGCACCTAGGTTGGCTACAAACTTAGACATAGCCTTAGTGTCACCTTTTGTAGCATCCACTAGAGCATCGGTGAAATTATGATATCCCTCAAACTGCTCTGGTGTTAGCTGGCTCATGGCTGCTGAAAAAGCAAAGGCCATCTGTGACATTGCATCGGGGTCTTGTGCTGATTGATAGGCTTGATTAAATAAACCTGTAAGCCGCATGATTCGTGTCACGGGATCAAAAGGTCTTATATAGTATGCGCCCAATCCAAATTGAGTTAGGTCCAATGTGTAAGGCGTGATCCCTCTACCACCATCTGCTAGAGCTTGTTGTTGCTTGTAAGAGTTAGGCATCTCTCCAGTAAGAATCTTCTCACTAGTTAAGTTGTATATACCCGCAGCAGCTACACTACCAATCATCATCTTAGAGATAGCCTCGTCTCTCACCTTGCCCCCTTGAGCAAAGGCTGTGCGTACATCTTTTAAGGCAAAATTTAACCCTGGTACATATTCCATCCCATACTTTACCGAACTCACACCAACATTCATAAAGGGGAAAAAGAATCTTCCAACACCCCACAACTGGGAGTTTATCGCATCGGATATAGGACCAATTATTGGGACTTGTGAAATGTCCCCGTTCATTACTAAGTTCTCAGCCCTAGTAATAGCATCCCTCTGAACATTCACAGGAGGAGCTTTCATATAATCATCGATGAAGTTGTCCATGTACTGAGCTTTTTCCGACAAAGGTTTACCTAATTTATTGAACATCTTCTCAGCCTCTATGTATGCTTGTTCCCTAATATACGCCATCTCATGAGTATATCTACCAATGGTGTCTGCTGACATAACCACTCTGCCTGTGACGGTAGATGTAGCCATACCTGCTTCAAAGAGTTTACCAAAGAATGAATTGGTAGCTGCTGCTTCAGGAGTTTTCGCAAGCTTCTCTAATGGTCCATATACAACTGAGCCACTAGGACCTTTACCAGCTTTGAATGACTGCCAGCCAGCTTTCAGAGCACCCCAATGGGATGAGAGCCATCCGTAGGTGTAGGCGTTAGCAGCTCCGATGCTCGCTCCTTCTGTTCCCAGAACTTTACCGATACTTGTAGCTAGGTACTTGTTCATAGACTCTACTGCTCCAACGAACGTGTTGATAGCTCCAACCACAACGGGGGTTTTGAACACTGACATCAAAGAACTAGTATAAACTTGGTACATAGCATCTACAACCTTACGGCCTGTAGATGTTTGCTTAGCTATCTTCTGGTATGCTCCTACGGATTTTCTTGCTTCAGCTACAAACTGAGCATCATCCATCTGGTTTATCATATCCATGATTCGGAGGCGTTCCTCTAACGGACGCTGACCACCATATGATTCGATGTAATCCCTTAGTAACCTAGTCCTACCCTTAGCACCAAGAATTGTCATAGCTTGCTCTACAGACTCTTTAGGGCCTTTGTCGATAGCTTGCACCAGTGCATCTGTGATACCAAGTCTTCGTCCTGCCTCGGAGGAATCAGCTACAGCCATGGACTCAAGCTTTAGAGCGTGCTCTAGTGCTTCGTTAGCTGCTAATAGGTCTAGTTCACTACCAGTAGTTAGAGCTTTCTGTGAAGCTGTATTAGCCCTTATAGCTGCGTCGGATGCCTCGAGTTCAATAGCTAGATAATCCTCAGCACTAAACACTGACGTAGGATCAGCTGCCCTCTGTCTAATTAGATTACTAATATACATGGGATCTTTTCTACGCTCTTGGGCCCTAGCTAACATCTCAGGAGTTGTCTGAGCTCCTCTCTTGCTAAATGCTTCGGGGTTTTGCTTAGCTTCTCTTTCAGCTAGGTACTTAGCTCTATCAAGCCAGAACTGTTTTCCATAATAAGATTGTACTCTAGATGGCTGTAACTGTGCCATATATTTATCAGCATAATCATACATGGCTGTAGCGATACCCTTACCTCTATGCTCTGGTCTAACATACGTCATACCTGATGAGTATACTAGCTTCCCACCCTGGGGTTCTCCTTGTATTTTTATCCTACCAACAAGGGTAGTTTTACCTTCAGGAGAAATATAGTATGCTTTAACTACGGGGTTCATAAGTTGTTTGCGCCCACGGAAATCTAGATTTATTGAATTAGTAACTCCAGACTCTATGAAGTATTGTCCACCAGACTCATCTTTTGGTAAGTATGTCCTTGGCATTTTTAAATCACCATCATTTACTAAATTTGGATTAATATTGGTGGGTCCTTCTAATGCCTTCTGTCTGTTAAGAGGAGTTGGTGTTGTTATTTCAACTTGAGCTAGAGGATCTGAATCTTTAAGGGGTGAGTATGCTTCAGGATCGTGGGGGTCTAAAGCTTTAACCCATGATTCAAAATCCAACTGATCTGCTTCCTGCCCTACTTTAGTAGCTGCCTGAGCTTCTTTGGTTGGTACTTGCTCAACTACGGGTCGTGGCTCTACACCAGGTGATGGGGGAGTTGCGGGAGGCCTATCTAAATTAGCAGCTACGCGTTCTGCATCCTCAATAGATCCCTTAGCATAGTAGATGTTCTTTACTTGCTTCGCACCATTATACATGACATATAGACCTTTAACAGCAAGTCCTATAAGAGCTTCACCAAAGGTATAGTCTAAAACATTTTTAAGTCTTCCTTGCATCTCTGTATCATTAGGTTTCTTTTCAGAATATTTAAATGCTTCATCAAGAAGAAATACTTTCTCTACCGCAGTATCTTTAAATAACTCTGCCAATCCTTTTTGCTTCGGGTCCATCAACATATACGTTGATACGGCAGCCCCAACAATCTTAGCTACAGGACCTCCTGGAACAAATGCAGAGGCCACACCAGGAGTAAAGGCTTGTGTAAGATCCGCTACAACTTTGGTAGTGGCTGGATAGTTCTTATCAATAAATCCGTCGATAGAGATAGGTTGTGCGGGATCAAATTTTTCAATAATTTTATGCTGCTCTGCTAGCTGCCCTAAGTAATTATATCCTTCTTTAAATGCGTTAACACCTGAGTAGAAAGCTTTTGATATACCAAGGGTTACTCCTGCTGCTACGTTAGCTGTTTGCCCTACTGTATCTTTAGCTACGCGTGTGACAACATTATTGTCCATTTTGTCTATGCCTTTAGCTATCTTCTCTAACAGTGGAGCGTTCTTCTCAGCATCAGCATAGATCTGAGATACCATCTTCTGTCTGTCCTCAATACCAACATTAGCCAGGGCGTCGTCCATGTTATCAACACCAGCTGCTTTTAGTAACTCACGAGTCTGACTCTCTAGCTCTACGTCAGACACAGCATTGGGTTGAATATTAGGAACATGTCCCGTTGGAGCTATCTTAGGTCTTGGTACTCGCTCACTGTCTGTTGGTTCTAGGTTATAGTCACCAGCTGCGGCGTTATTTATTATATCTTCTTCTAAACCCATTACTTCTCCTTAGGTATCTGGCTTGATTTTTCTACTTCTAAATACTTTTTAAGTGCGTCTTGTGCTCTTCTTATCTGAGTCTTATCACCACTCTTCTGAGCGCGTATAAGATTATCAATAAGCATTGGCTTTGCTTCCTTCCTAGCCTCAGGAGTTGCTTGAAACATCTGGGGAGTATTAGGAATAAACTTACTGGTTTCTGGTATGGTATATGCTAAATCATACTTACTCATATATTTATTAAATAATTTCTGAACACTTGCGTTCTGATCTTTTAACGCTGCCTCAGTAAATTGAGCACTAAGAGTTCTAGCTAATATCTGGCGTTGCTCTGCAAATGCTTCTTCACCAGGTTTTGTAACTGTAGGCTTTGTGATACTGTCAAAAATAGCACTGTACTTAGCTATCTCTAATTGTCTTTCCTTAGAAACACCATGCTCCCGTAAGTTCTCAGCCATTGCTAAGAGCTTCGCGTGTCTATCAGGAGATATCTTATTCGCAGAGTAAGCTTCGTTAATCTTCTGAACTGCCGATTTACCCTTAGGTACTACAAAGGCTCCATTCTCTTTCATCAACTGATTCATCACACCAGATTGGAATAGGTCGTCTCCTATCTCTACAATCTGCTGACGGCCATTAATAGCATCATTTAATTGATTAGCATCTAGTAAGTCTGCACTTTTTAATTTGTTCGCTTCTGCTATAACTTTAAGTGTATCCACTGGAGTCTTAGCATTTTTAAGTTTATCCGAAATAATCCTATAATTTTTAGCTTTAATTTCTTTCTCATTTCTTTCTTTTATCTTATACATGTAGTCGCTATTTTCTCTATCTCTACCAACTGTGGTGTACTCTTCGTTAATCATTTCTTTGTATGAATCGCCCATCTTTGCTGAGTCTAGAATACTTGCGTGTTGCTCTAACAATTTCTTAGCTGATCCAAACGCAGAAAGATCTCCTTCCTTACCGTCGTTTCTAAATTTGTCTACTCCAGAAAGGACTGCGGCAGCCTGCTTTTCTTGAATAAGTTTTTTCTTTTTTGATTCAGGAGTATTACTCTCTTCAATAGCTATTTCTATCTCAATTAAGCGTACGGGTAACGTAGAAGGATCAGCCATAACTTGTCGGTTCTTGGCTAGGAATAGTTCATTGAACTGCGCTTCAGCCGCTTCATTGTGTCCATCAACACCAGTTTTTAGGTAGCTTCCTATTTGATGTTTAAGATCTGTAGCTGCGTACTGCTCAAAGTAAAGGCGTGAATTAGGGTGCAGGGACTCCAGTAATTGTTGTTTGTACGGAGCTACTTCTTCTTCTACTTTCTTCGAGAAGTTTACACCATCTGATTCAATCATGGGGAACGTGGTTCGTAATTCTTGCTCTTTTTGTTTTCTATACACTGACAAGTTGGACGCTGCAATATCGGCAGGGATACGCCACTGTTCTTCATCCTCTTTTTCTTTTTTATATAAAGCATTACCTAGGTCAAATATAGACTTACCTAGTGCATCCTCAGCCTCAGAAAATGCTCTCTCAGATTCAGAACTTCCTATTGGAACTGGATTACCTACTTGTATTCTATTAACCTCATTGTAAACTGGTACCATTGCCATATTACTTTAACCCCGCAAATTTAGTTCCAAATCCTTCACTCTTCGTATAATTACCAAGTAATGTAGTAGATGCCTGTATAGCATTGTATGTGGGATTTGATAGCGTATCAGCTGTACTCTGACTTTTTGCTCCTCGTATTCTAGCAAGTTTCATATTTAATTCTCCTTGCAGCTTAATAGCTGATAGCTCTTTAACCTTAGCTGCTGCTACAGCTGCTATATTATTTATAGCTGATCCACTACCAACATCTACGCCACCCGATGCTTCTGCTCCTATGGTGGCTCCCTTACGATATTCATACTCTCTATCAGCAATATCCATATCCCGATACATCTGGGATCTAGCTACATCACCTTGTTCTTTGTAGAACTTAGCGTTCTCATATTCAGCTTTAGCTTGATCTATATTAGCCATCCACTGAGAAAACATTTGTATTCCTGTACCAGTTGCCATTAATATCAAAGGTATTGGCATTATACTCTCCCCCAGCTTACCATGTCTTCGCTGTTAGGGCCAAGCTTAGGGTGCACACCCTCTTTAGTAAATCCTAAAGCTTTAGCCCATTTATCTAGACCTTTGTCTAGTCTCGTGTATATCTGTATTCTTCTTGCTACTCCTGTAGATAAAGCAAAATCTAACTTACTCTTCATGTACCTAGTGTATTCTATTTTGTACTTACTAAAATTAGTAGTATTTACTGCCCATACTTCATATACACCAGGGTTTACTGCGTGAAACCCGTAGGCAAATCCTATCGTATCATCTGGTCCTTTAACAACCCATGAGATAAGACCCACTTGGTTCTGTAATTCTTCTTCTAGTCCTTCTCGGTTATGAAAATGACTAAGAGTCTTCATTATTAATGGTATATCATATTGATGCAGCATTCGTGCTTCAATCATTTGTGATCCCTTCAAACACTAAGGATAATACGTTCATTGGTAAAGGCTCAGTTGTCTCTATTTCTACCTCAAATTTTCTTCCAATATAACTTGGAAGAGTAACTACCTTCTCTCCAGTGAATAAAGGAGTTACGGCATTACCAGCAACGCCAGGTTCTCTAAATGCTACTTCACTCATAGTCAATGTTCCAGTAGTTTTATAGCTACATGCGAGAGTTTTGTAAAAATTAATGATCATCCTAGCCGCAGTCTTAACTTGATTCACAGGAGTTCCGTACTTTGCCCCTGCTTGTATAGGGGAGATTTTAAATCTCTTTGTGTATTTTACTCCAAATACTATATATGAGTAGCTTTTAGGAAGCGTGATTGTTCCTGCTACAATAGGATAATCTCCTATGTAGAAACCGTCGGCAAATACTGCTACGGTATGCCCTGCTAAATGACTATACAATGTAGTTGGCATTCTTACGTCAAAAACATTCGTGGGCACACCAACTGCTTTGTCGTATGCACTATCTATACTTATGATGTTGTTTCCCTGAAAGTCATATGTTTCTTTATCGTAGATGGAACTTACTCTTTCAAGATTGTAAATTAATCCTGATCCTGTATTGCGCTCAACTACTAAAAATAAAACATCTTCATCATGTTGATTTCCCCCTGATGGAGATACTGCAAAGCTTTTAACTTTAGCCTGAGTACCGCCTAGTTCCCACTGATGCCAGGCATTCATTTTGTAATCCCGATCAAGGGAACATGCGTATAATTTGTCGTTCTCTGTTCTAGCTAGAAGAAAAGAAGATAACATTTCAAATGAACACAACTCTTCTATAGGATCATTCACAAAGTAGTGATCTGCCATAAAGGATAAGTCTTGTGCTTTATATTGATCCTCATCAAAAGAATACACCAGGTCTCTTACTTTTTTACCGCCTCGTTGCACATAGGTTAGATAATTGTTCACACGAACGGGCTGAACATTTGTGGAACCAAATGAAGTAGAAGAACTAAAGGATTTATTTAATGGTCCTAGTACATTTGAATTACCACCATATGCTACTATATCTAACTTCAGAGTGTGTATTGTTAGTGTCTTGGCTGCACTCATAGCTCTAATAGCATGAGACTCGGAAGACACAGCTAGAGCAGCAGACCAAGGTCTAGAGTTATCTGATGAAAAGCTTGAAAAGGTTGGGTCCTGTTGAAAAGGAACTTCCATCATTGTAAAGATATCTCCAACCCTACTACCCCAAATTGTGTCTGGGTACTTGGCTGATCCCCCATAATACAGGCGTTGCTCAAAGGATGTCACAGTCCTTGGCCACCCATCATAATCATTCCATGCAGCTAGCTCAAAGCTAGTGCCATCTGTGGCACCACCCGAAGAAGCACCAAATGTTATTGGTGATGCGCCCAATGCTGACATGTCACTTCTAACAAGGCCAGTAACCGTTGATGCATTTGTGTATCCTAGCACCTCTACTACACCTGTCTTAGTTCCTTTAGAAAATTTAATAAATAAACCAACTTCACCTGATGTAGATGATCCTATATATGCAGAGTAGAATCTAGGTATAGATGATGTGAGTGTCACAGCTCCACCTGCTGTTAAAGTTCCAGTAACAGTAATGGTGCCATCAATGCCATTAGCTGACACAGGTTTATATGGAACTTTCTCCCACGCCTTTGATTCTGCTACTGACAATCCAGATATAACATACGCGTTCGCATATGATACTAACCTTGGAATAGTTGTTCCTGGTAGAAAAAATAAATATCTGGGACATCCTGTTCCTGCGCTATCTATAATGACAAGGACATCTCCGACTTGCGTCACCCTTAGTGAAGCTGTTATAGTACTAAAGTCTGCATCACTAGATGCTGTAACATCTGTGCTAGTCCTAGATATTGTATCGTACACAAACCATTTTGTTGCTGCATCTAGTGGATTATATGGACCAACGACCAATAAATATCTACTACCGTTTGATATTGAAAATGGAAATATTCTAGTACCGTCTTGAATCCTAGATTGAAATGTACCAACGTTTTCAAATAATGAGCCAGGTCTTGAAAAAGCTCCGCCATATATCATTGGAAGCATATTCTTTAGTTCAGTGCATGATTTAAAATACTCCTCAGTCTCGGCTCGTGCGATCATTTTTGGGGACCACACACCAGAGGTGAAGTTATTTACTATTGTATTAAATTTCATTAGGCCCTCGAGTTTAGCCACGAGTCTGCATAGACTCTATCTCCTACTGACTCCTGGGCATCAAAGACTCGTGCGTCTCTGAGTTTTTCTTTATAATCTCTATTTAAAGACTCTTTAAGAGTTCCACTCTGGGTAAGAGGAATGCATAAATCAAAAGCTAAAGCGGTAGCTAGAGCTTCCAAAGCAGTATCATCAAATAGTCCTTCATGCACATCAGATATGTATTTAGTGTATCCTTCAGGATTATTCGTGACAATTGTGCGTCCTTCTACTTTCCATGGAAAGGTTTTCTCACCTTCCATTCCTAGAACTCTTAGACAATCATTAGGCCAAAGATATTGATAATCAAACTCATATACTGGAGATGATGGCGACTGACCAAATACCATACGCTTCGTAGCAAAATTCCAAGGATGACTCCTAAGAAAAGCTCTCTTGATTTTTGGGTATTGCTCTTTACAAGCTCTACCCTCAACCGTAGCATCGTTGAGGCTAAGTATTCTATTAGCCCCAAGTTTGAACAAAGCACTATTACAGATATCTGTATCAGTTGCCATTTAGCTCCTTAAATTTTAGTAAAGTAAACCCCAAATTGGTATAGACCTACACCAGTAGCGGCTACAGTACAGGTAACAATTAAGTTATCCTCAACTAAGTTAGCATTGTCAACTAGTACAGTTGTCATAGCTTTACCAACGGTTAAACCAGATGCATACTTAGCTGCTGTTCCTGCCACACCAATAGATAGTGTTCCACCATTGGTTGGTACTATTGATGCAATTGAATGCACTTTTGCACCAGGGGGAATGGCAATACTTAGATTGATTGTATCATTCAATGCTAAGTTGGCTAAAGTTGTGTACTCATCGTAAGCAACAAAGATCGCACCCTTCTCTTGCCCAGGAGGGATCTTTACTGATGGAACTGAAATTTTTCTTGCGTAATTGACTGCATTAAAAGCTGCCATATTTGTTTTCTCCTATGTAAGAAGGAAGCTATTAAGCTTCCTTACAGATGATTTCTACTACTTGTTCTTCTTCCATTCTAACGCCACCAATGGACATTCTAGTGTACACTTGAGTTGCGTAGCCTTTATCATCTCTTTCAGAGATTTTAGATACCACGTCTTCTCCAGTTGACATTAAAATACCTTGCTCAGCCCACGCTAGAACTGCTCTATTAGTACCAGTTAAACCAGCACCAGATCCTACAACTCCTGTAGCTGCTGTTGCAGTTGTTGAAGTAGTTAGATTTAATCTTTCTAAACGGATAAATTCAAATCCCATGAATGAATTAACTTCACCTTGTACCAATGCTTTTACAGTATTGAAATCAGAAGAAGTAACTGCTGTCTCAGAAAGAAGTGATTGAAGTTGAGAAGAAGTAAAAGCAATATATCTTTTACCTAAAACTTCCTTAGCATCCATCATGGCTTTAACAGCTCTTAATGTTCTAACGTTTAAGTTAGAAAATGCTGCTCCATCATTAGCTGCATATTTCAGAGTATTAGGATGAGTAACAGAACTTGATCCAGTCTCACCAGCTACCGCTGCTGCTAAAGCAGATGCGATAATAACATCGTCCTTACTTCTACCAAATGCCCAAGCTGCTGCCATTGCATATTGTGAAGTAGGATCAATCAACATTCTAATCTTATCTTGATCATCAACTAAATCAGCCCACTCATAATCCTCTACAACAACCATACGTCTAGAGTGTGGTGTATCTAATTGAGGTGTTCCTGCGTGACGACCAGTTCTACGAACTGCTGCTACCTGACCAATTCTATCAAAGAATTGTGACTTACCTTTTTGAGTTTCTTTTCTTACTGCGCCCTCTAAACGAGAACCTTGTTGTTGTGACAACATCATTACATTTGTATTATATTGCTGTACAAATGCTTCTGTAATTTGCTGAGACATTAGTCCCTCCTGTTATTTAATTTTTATAAATGGAATAATTTTTTGGATTATCCCTTAACAGGGGTCCGATGCTATGCTCGTTGTCGCATAAAACTTGAAAGGGCCAAGAATGGTTGTCCTTGACCCTATGCTCTCAGATCAAATAAAACTGTGTCAAGATTTATTTGTAGCTTGTTTAAATAATTCTGCTACTTCAGAAACAGCAGCAGCATGATTAGGATGCCCCTTAATGTGATAAGGATGCTTTGTATCTGCAATAATGGCTCGTGCAGACTTCATTGCTTCTTCTGGAGTTAATCTATTGCTAGTACTTCCTTCAGGTATTTTGCCCTCTTTGTATAGCTGTTCTCCCATGGCAGACAACATCTTAACTAGACGAACGTCATTATTAAGTCCTGTCTTCTCCATATAATCCAAAGTGTCTTTATCAGCAAAGTTTCTTAGCGCATTGTTTGCATGTTGTAATTTTGCATCAAACGCCTGACCCCACTCTGACTTTAGTCCTGCAATTTCTTTCTCTAAATGAGTAGCCCTGCTAGTAGCTAATTCTTTCTCAGCATTTATATTTGTCGTAGTAAACCAATCTGCTAACGCTTGCGCCTGTTTAGGAAGTATTCCTGACTTATGTGCTAGAGCTTTGAAATCATCTACAAACTTCTTATCTATAGTAGCTGAGTCACCAAATTTTACATCATACTTATCTACTGTTTCTGGTAGCCCAAGTTTATTGTAAACATTCTTCCAATCTTCATCAGTAGCATGTTGGTCTGGTATTACAATTTTATTGGCTCCAATTAATCTCTGAGCATTTACATAGGACTTAGCCAGGGTCGCAACGTCGGGGAACTTCTTAATAGATGCATCTTCCTGAAGCTCCTTAGGAAGCGCACTAATCCAAGAGGAAGTTCCTGCGCCTTGACCAGAACCGTTTCCATCTCCTTGTCCTCCGTTATTATTTGCAGGTGGTGGCGGTGTAGTTCCAGAGCCTCCCGCGGCACTTCCATTAAGTAAACCTCCACCAGATCCTCCTGCTCCACCATTGTTTCCCTCTCCTGCTTTATCAAACAACAGTCTCATTAAACCGTATCTTCTCATCTTTATCTATCCTTTCCATAACATCTGCGATGTCTATTTTTAAAATGGTTAAAATTCTTAGAACTGCATTTCTTTCTCCCTCTCTAATAGCCATAAGATGAGGAGATTCATTCCATGTAGAGTTCATGATATAATGCTGGTGCATCATATCTTGAAGTACTTTTTTACCTAAAGGAGAGTTAAATAAATTCTGATAGTCTTTTACTTTAGCTATCTGACTTCTAGGTATATCACGCTTGGTTGCCATTCTGCCCTACTTTCTGAGATATATCTGCCATCTGTGCAGCATTGTTTAATTCTTGTTGCTTCTGCATTTCCTGCATCTGCATTTGTTGAGCTTGAGCTTTCTGTTGTCTAATCTGTGCAAGTTCTTTTACGCCTCTTAAACCAAGTTGAGGGAATCCGTACACGTTTGCTATTAGTCTAAGACACGCATCTCCATTAAAATTATCTGCTACGGATGGATCAAGATTAATAAATGGAGCCGCCGCTTGGAATGTTCTCATAATGTTTTGTGCGTCTGATACTCTTTGTGATTTAGCAATCAATGAAGAATACCTCACATCCAATTTGAAATTTTTTAAATTAGCAGGTGCAGGTGTTATTAAACCTTTTCTCATCATAATATTAAAGACCCTATCAATCAATGGTCTAAGAAATTCAGCCTGCATCCTACCAAGCATAGGACCTAGTAGACGCATAGACTCCTCAGTTCGTTGAAGAACTTCTGTAGCTGTCATGGCAGGGCCACCTTGCTGCAATCTAAGCTGATCAATATAGAATGAATCGCGCACACGTTTGCGTCTATCTTCCATTGCTTGATAACCAAAATCCAAATTAGTATCATTGAACACAGGTTTTATAAATTCATTTGTTCCTGATCTAAAATAATTAATTCCACCTGGACCTGTCACTGGAGGAAAAATATATCCATCATCGGGCATCTGAATCGGTGGATCCACTTTCTTCTGCGCCCCAATTAACATGGTCTCATTCATTTTATTTAAGACTTTCATCTCTGGAAGCGCATTCATACCAGGTGATCTTCCGTAATGCTCGCCACTTGCCTTAGTCCAACGAGGAACTACATATGGAAATTCATTAAATGTTCCTTCTGCAAGAACTGTCTCTTGGTCTAGGAGCATGGAAACTTGGTAGAATCTTTTTTCAAATGGATACACACAATGGATAACTTTAAAATCTCTGTTATCACATGCTTTAGCTGATAAATCTACATCTCTATGTTTACCAGGACCCCACGTCTCTATGATTTCCTCAGCCTTCCACTTTGATTCATAGAAAAGTGTATCCACAACACCAAATCTACCCTCTTTAATGCAGTAATCGGCTATAAATTTTGTAGAAAATCTTACAATATTCTTTTCATCTTCCTCAATAAACTGACAAGCAGTCCCTATAGCACCCAAATCAATATACAATTCATGTACTTCTGTCTGAAAATTAGAATTATTAAGAACGTGATGAATCTTTCTAGTGTTCTCCTGTAACCATAATCTTATATCGTCATCATTATCCGCTACAATGTCACCAGTTGTTAGCTCAAACCAAGGAGAGTCTGGGTTAGTCAACATTCCATGTAGTGCTCCTGCGAGTAACTCATTAGACTGAACTCCAGTGTTATCGAGTAACTGCCAAGTTCTCTTTTCTCCTGGCTGTTGTGTCGTGGTTACTGTATTTTTTCTAGGTAGAATATGGTCAGTAACTTCCTGCCAATGATTCTCCCATGTTCCGCGCTCACTCTTTAACTTTTTGTAAAATTTTATGATCTCTTTTGGAGTTAACTTCTTATTCATTATTGCACCCTAGTATTTAGTAATGCACCACTACCAGATGACAACCCACCTGATGTCAAAAGTAGTGCTGCTCGCCCTGGCTGTCTTCTTCTTGATGATACCATTTCATTTACAATGGCATTCACATCTGATTGTTCTTTGTCTTTTTTAGCTTGAGCATCGGCAGCTTCTTGCGCCTGTTGCGCTGTAACAGCATCTTCTTGTGCAGTTGTCTGCGCCCTATCAACATTGTTCTCTCCTGCTTTATATCCAAAGGCTCCTGCTCCTGCACCATACGCTGCTGACTCTAGCATAGTATTACCAAAATTATCCCAGCTTCCTTTCTTTCCAGAAAGCAAAAACGCATAACTGTTTAGTAATCTACTCGAAGACTTCTCTAAATTCTTGCCCATCACACCAACTGTATTTTTCGCAAGATCTGAAACTCCTCCAGTTATAGCTCTTCCTGTATCTGCACCTAAACTATTTAAACCTCTGCCTGCATCAGTTAATCCCGTGTTAACATCTTTAGCTACTTTAGTAGCTGCCTTACTTACTGGATCTGACATATCTCTCCTTAGACAACACTGTAATCGCGTGTCGTGTATCGGGGTAAATTTTTTGTACTTAGTCTTGTATCACTAGAATCATCTCTTAATCCTAGTACAAGGGTTCGCATTCCATCTGCTCCATGAGACGCCCAATTATGGTATGGAGCCATTTGAAATACTTTGTTCTTTACATCATACTTACGTTCATAATTCTGTAAAGCAGAAATTCCATTAGCACATGCGATTCTATCAAAAACACATTTCTTTAAAAACGAACGTGTTGCCTCAATTCCATCTGCTACTGGAAGTTTTGGTGCTACAATAATATTTTTTAACCCCAATGCTTTTAACTTGTCTAGTCTAGACTTACCATCTGATAACTCTCTTACCTTCACATCATGTGGAAGTATGTGGCCTGCATATGTATAGGGTTTATCCATGATAGCTTTTACATAAGTATCTAATCCTGCACCAGAAGACTCCATGTAATCTATTACTCTAATCTCTCTACCGTACTGCTGGATAAACCAAATGACTGTCGTATCATCTATCCCTAAGTCCCATCCTGTCCAAGTTAATAGAGCTGTATCATGGGGAACAGCAGTTATCTTATTGTTCTGCTCTAACCACTCCATCTCTTTACCATAGTAAGCCCCAACTAAAGCAGCAGCGAAAGAGCACTCAAACTCCTGCATATACTCAGACTCACTCATTATAGCTCTATTCTCATCTAATTCAGACTTAGGAATAATTCCAGTCTCACTTGCCTTAAATAAGAATGTTTCCCAATCATCAGCAGTTTTTCCATAAGTATATAAAGCATGGAAATGATTCTGTCCTTTAGGAGTACCAATAAATATTGCCCACCCCAATCTATCTGATAATAGTGGTCGTACAACCTGTGTCCATACAATAGGATTCATATCTCCATATTCATCAAATACAACTCCATCTAGGTACATCCCAAGAATGCTAGCTGGATTCTCAGCACCAAGAAGCATGATTCGTATTCTATCTTGTAAATGTGGTCTGGGTATATCCACTCTAAGTTCTGATTCGTTAACCTCCACACCAGGAATATTCTTTGTGTAATCTTTTAACAAATCCCATGCAATACGCTTAGCTTGTCCGTACGTTGGAGCAATGTATGCATACTGAGGATTCTTCTTCATATTCAATAATGATTTATGTGTAAGCTCATTCAAGCCAAGGTGGGTCTTACCAATCCTTCTATGGCCTATAACAACCTTGAATCGCGCTCGTGATGCGTGGACCTGTGCCTGCTGTCTTCTAGGTCTATATCCAGTATCTATTATCTTAACAGACATGCAAAACCGTTAACTATTATTGATGCTACAATAAGTAAATATATAATCGAAGTTTCTTTTCTTCTAAGCTCCCTGTGCTTCAACACCAGGTTTGATAAATTTTCATACTTCTCTGTTAAGTAAGCTAGATCTTTTTTTACCCCTATTATTTCTTTTGTACTATAATCAGAGTAACTGTTTATAACTTTATTTGTACTATCAATGTATGATAAAAATTTTTTCTCTAACTCTTCTATCTTCTGAGACTGTGCTTTATCTATTTCACTCATTTGTTGAGCTATTTTTTCAGATGCAGTACTTGAAACATCTTGTTTGATGCTTTCAATTTTATTTAATATGTCTACGTTATCTTTTGATTGATACCATGATCCCATATTTATCCTCACTTCAATGCTATAAAGTCGTTAAAAGTTAATAATCCATTTGAATTAGCAATATATGACTTTGAAGGATCATGTTGAATTGGCCCTGTACCAACTTCAAAAATACTAGTGCCATCACTTCTATAAAGTCTTGCACCATAAAGTAAAAGAGGAGTGGTGCTTATGTTTTGTATTTTTAAATTAATAATTGAAGTATCTATTTTATAATTAACTGAATCTTCAGCAGTTAAAGCGCCAAAGAAATTAGCTATTCCAGTTGATGTCATTAAATTATTTGCAAACCAAGCATAAATTCTTTGTACAGTTGTAAGTCCGTCAACATCATTAGACTCGATTTGGATATTGGCATAATCGGCAGCCAACTCAGATACACTTGAGCCATCAATTGCATTAGCTTCATAGGCAACATCTGGAGTTTGAATTACTGAAAATGTTGCACCTGTATTTAATAATGTTCCTATGTACACCACTGGTAAATCAGCGTCTACACCTGAAACTCTTGCAACTCTTACTCTTAGGCTTTTATCAGCTATCCATGTAACTGGAACTGATAGATTAGTATTTGAAGGAATCGCATTATATATTTCTGAAGAGTTAGTTAAATTATAAATTTGTATTCTAGAACCTAAAGTATAACCGCTTACGCTGATATTTACTTTGGTTCCAGTTGAATCAACCACAATTAATGTAGTTGAACCAGTACCCACAAAAGTTAAAGTTTTTGAGGGCATTGAAATATTGCCAGATCCACTTAAGATAGCATTGTTAATTTCTAAATCATAACCAAGGGTAAAAGCTTGACCGTTAGAAGTTGTTAAAAACTCATCAGTTGCAATGTTTGAGCTTTGAGCAAGCCATGCCTGGCAGTAATCATAAACTTCTTGAATTGTATGATTAGAGCTAATTGTAAGTTTTTGAGTACTAGTGTTAATTGAAATTCCAGTGTAGGCAAGAGCTGTGGCTTCGCTTGCTATAACATTAGTATTAGTTTGAAGAACAGCAACGTCAGAGCTTTGGCCTGATACTGTCTTTGATAAATCTTGGAAATAATATCCATATTTTCTAACCCTTACAAGATAAGGGTTAACTGATTGCTGTTTAATATTAAAATATGTATCACTAATAGAAGTGTCAAAATTGAAATACTGCCTTAGTAAAGTTTGTTGTGTTATGTCTCCACTTGCATTACTTGAAAAATTTCCGATTACTGTATTCAATGAATCTTTTATAAATATATTTGCACTCTGAATAGCTGTACTAGAGTTATTATTAACTTTTAAGTTATAATAATAGTTCTCATTTAGTTTCCAGTTGCCAATTCCAGCTTGTGGTCTTTGTTCAATTTTAGATACAGAAGGTGAACCAGTTCCAGCAGTAGTGATGCGAATTCTTACAAACCAACCAGTACTACCATTTACGGTCGTAGATGCCCAGTTTGCATAAGTTCCAAAATAAACAATTCCAGTTTGCTGAAAATTATTTGTAGTATCAAAAAGCGATACTCCAGGAACTAAAGCAACCCAAGTAGAGCCGTTCCAATATTCGTATGCATAAACATAATTATTTGTCTGAGACGTAATTGTAAAACTCAATGCAGTTTGATAGTTTGTAGTTCCAATACTAGTTTTAAAATAATAAATATCACCCACAGAGCCGTTTAATGGAACGTCATCAACTGTAGCGCTTTGTGATTGAGTGGTATAATCAGTAAATAAAGTTGTAGTTGAATTATAGAAAAAACAATTTGTTATATTTGCTAAAGATCCAAGACTTCTAGTAATTACTTTCACAGCGTCCGTTTGGTTACCAAAAGAAGGATTAGGATTAACAAAATTGTATTGCTGTGCTGGTGTTGCATTGTACGCGGCAACTATTGTCATTAGAGCTGATGTGGGCGCTCCATATGTAACCCCTGGAATTGTGTTTCCAACTCCAAACATACTCCAAATTGATGAGCCAGGGTTTGCAATGCTTAAATTTGTTGGATAATTAGTTACAGCACTTGCTGTAATCAACCCACCATCAACTATACATCTGTCCATAATTGCTGTTGAGAAGTACCCAGATTGCCTACAGTAAACACCTCGCCACTCACCATCAGTTACACCCAAATAAGTTCCACTTGGTGTGCAAGTAAGGCCATCAACGGTGTTTGTAAACCATTCCCAAATACCTCCAAAAACTCTTGTTGTTGATCCTGATGTTAAAATATTTGAAGAGCTAAAATAGCAGAAAAAATATGAAGAGGCGCTTTGCCATCCATTAGTTCCAGCTTTAGTACCACTCCATAGTCCAGCAATCAACAATACTGGGCAACGACAACCATTACCCATATAGATTTTTTCATTTACACTTCTTAAAGTTGAACCATTTGAAATACTGATTGCACAGTTATCAAATTTAAAAGTATCTGATGATATTTTTGTTGCTCCAATTTCTGAAGCATTAGCAATCACCCAGTTATAAATATCTAACCATGTGCATGGCGCGCCATCACTATAACCAGTTACAGCAATTTTTCCGTCTGATTTTTTTATAGTTACGGAAGATTGAGCGCCACCATTTGTAATTGTGGTAATAGCAGTAATTCTACATCTTACTGCAGTAATGTTTGAAATTGAATTAACAGTTGTTAAATCCATATTTGCTTGAAGTGGAAATTTAACTGTAACAGCTCCAAGCGTAGTAAATCCATTAGAGCCATCTGTTAAATTATGGCATGTCCTCCAAGTGCTAGTGCTTCGGCAAAAATATTCCCAAGCTAGATTTATACCAGTTCCAGCCATTGCAGTTCCTACATTTAAATATAAATTTGAGAAACTAACACTTGTGAAGCAAAAATAAATAGCATCATTAACCACAGCTGTATTTGAAAAATAATTAAAAGCAGTTGATGGAGCTAAATTAGAACTAAATACAGTCCCGCCACTAGTTGTGGTAAAAATATAACTTAGATTTGCTTGAGTTGAGTTGTATGAAATAGCCATAATTTACCTATGCATAAGTTAAAGAAGCTCTATTGCTCCAAATGTTGTCAAAATTACCATTACCATCGGCCCATTTTTTTTTAGTTATTGAAGTAGAATTGTCGAGAATGAAAATTCTCCAATTTGCTGATGCTTCGCTAGTGCCAGGTGCAGCCTCACCAATATAAGTGATACTTGCGGTCGTAGTTTTATCAACTAAAAGACTCATGGCTTTATTTCTTATTTCGATAGAGTCATTAGCAGCATCAAGAGTGATTTCGGTCACGTTGACATCCATAGAGAGCTTACCACCTACATCGGTCACCGTGGCACTTGATGAAGCACCAACTGACTTATTAAGCGTTATAATCACGAGACTTCTCCTCGATGTACATGACTCGTACACCATTCCCAGTCGTATCTGTACCAACCCAAATGTCTCTCAAGTCCATCACACAACGATCTTGGTTCCCTTTGACATCCCCATCCACCTGAATCGTGAGCGTATCATCGGGTGCCACCTTTATACCAGTGAGAGCTATCCCAGATGCTTGAGTATCCCCCACATAAACATTCCCCGTATTATTCGCAAGAGCCTGTATAACCAAAGTACCAGTTAATATCTCACTTGCTGAGAGCTGAGTCCCCGATCCCGACACCAGTGTTGGTGGGTTTAGTAGAGTCGGTTTCAATTTGAGCTGCGCCATCAGGTCCTCCTATTCCAGTGTACACCAATATCTGAGTTGGTGTAGATATACTAGCCTCAATCTTAGCCTTAGGGCTGTATCTATTATGATCGACTCCAGCGGCCCACACCAATCCCTTATGCTTCGCCGTCTGAGCTGCCACGTTGTCCTCGTCCATTGCTTCGAGGGCCTCCATAGCCTCATCACGAAGGTATTCGCCTCGGTCCTCTCTAGCACGTGCAATGCGCTCCTCTACACCAGGAATAGTTCTTCTCCAAGAGCACAATACCGAATAGCTAGGCATACCAGGAGTTGAGCAAACCTTCTTCATAGAGTCACCATGCACTATCTTTTCACAGATTAAATCTATTAAAATGTCCGAGTAAGGCGGTGAAGCTTGCTGAATGTGTGAAATACCAGTGATCTCTTCTTGTATATACACCTGTTTATTATCTATTTGCTTAGGAACTAGAGCAGTTCTTGCGCCTGGAGGGGAGTTCTTAAGTAGTATGAACTCTGGAATACCAGTGAGTACATTATATATGTGGATGTGGTCTCCGACGAGGCGAGCTTTATGCGAGCCGAGACGCAGAAGCTCATCTATTGAGCCAGTGGTAATGAGGCGTTGTGGGGCTTCGTTGGGGATTTCTTGCATACACCAGTCATTATTTGTCCCGTGGATGTGTATGTCAATAGGGGTGTGGTTTGATGGGGCGCGGTGCGTTAACTAATCTCCTAATTATTACACTCTTATGTATTCCATGCTTCTTCCTATATAGCTCAGTTATTTTAATCATGAACCCCTTACTAACCTTAGGATTCCTAAGCACATCGTCCATAGCGTTCTCTAACCAGTCTCCTACAAACATATGATTTGGATTAACGCAGTCTTTGTTATCGCATTTGTGGCACACAAACATTTTCTTATCTGTCATAAGATCCATCCTGTTCCTGAATAGGATATATGCCAGTCGATGAGGGCTCGTGTATCTGGTTCTTCCGTCTAGTTGGAATGATATTTGTGCATACCCTTTGCTGCGAGACCTTTTATTCCATATCCAGCAGCCTGATTCGTGCTTCGTGATACATCTTAGTATTTTCCTGCGTAGCTTTATCTGTGTTTTAATGTCCATAGGACCGTGATTATTGGGGAATGCGACGCGTCAAATCAAGTTAAAAATGTAAATTATTTGGATCGTGGTCCTATTACGCAGGAGGGGGTGCCCCGAATCTCGGGCATGGGTCGTGAAAGTCTTACGTTAACTATATGATATAAGCTATCGCAATCATTTGTAATTTATTCACGCTTCGAGAATTATCATTGACTACTGTGCTGTCACTGTATATATTAAGTGTAAACCTATTGCAAGGATATTATTATGCTTAATTCTTTCTTTATGACTGCCCAAGATATAGCCGATTTAATGATTTACTCCCAGATTGCCTTTAGCTGCGTGATATTGCTCATGCTTCATTGGATAAGGCTAGCGGTACGATCGTTCAATATACGCAATCCTAGAAGCTAGGATTGACCTAAGCTCTATTCTCGATTCGTGGACCTCGTTCCGAGGTCCATGGCGCAAGCGCCATAATACCAACAGGAGTCTTTTTATGATTTTATGCATTGCAATAGTAATTGGAACTATAATTTGCTGCGCAATATTTGAGAATGATTCGGTGCAATAGTATATTGTGCCTTGAGTCGTGGGACACCAGTGAATTTGAGGGGAAAATTGGGGAAAATTTTGGTGTTTTTTAGGGAAAATTTTGGAGATTTTTGCGTCGTGGTGCGTCGGTGCTGTGCAGTACAGATCGGAAGAGCGTCGTGTAGGGAAAGAGTGTCTTCGCCTGTGTAGATCT
>CALLKE010000271.1 GCA_938008555.1 uncultured Pedobacter sp. | reverse complement strand
ATCTGCACGGTGATAGGTGAAAGGGGGATAGGGTGGAATGCTACGTAACTATTTAATTAAATGGTTAAATAGATATGCTGATGGCATATGCAATACAGTTGCATAAAGCCACAGAGGATAACATGCAATATAGTGCAGACGAGAATCGGCGGTTATCCACAGGTTTATCCACAGGTTTATCCACAGGATGTAACGCATGAAGAGCCGCTTGTAAGTCGTTGATTATATTGGATATTTTGGAATTAGGATACGCAGGTAAAGTACGGGCGGTGGGGCTATCAAGACCCCCTGCCAAGCTGCAGAGTAAACCCAAGATATTCTGAACATATATTTCATAGGATATTTCCTTGATATTTACCCTGAACAATTATATTTATATTTTAAACAAATGTAAAAACAAAGGTGCAATTGTTGCTATTATCTAAATAATACAGATGTACTACATGCAGTATAATGCAGGATTATCCGCAGGATAATGCACGTAGTCATGCACGTAATGCAGGATACTACAGGTGTACTTAATGCGATATTTGCATTAAACTATTCGTACTTTGCATAAGTATCTTGCACTTTAGAGTAAATCACCTAATATCTACATAAAATAAATATATTTACCCTATTGACAATTGGATATTTTTATGCTAGTAATTACACCAATTATCCTGTTTTATCTGACCATACTATGCATAATTTGAAAATACGACCAACAACCTGTTGCACAAATACGCATTCCTGAAGCGGAAAGGCACCTTCCTGCGTTCCAAATACTTTTCTGGTATCTGCACTCATCCGAAGCATTTCTAATCGCTCTAAAAGGCTATAATCAAAGAATCACCTTAACCTGTCCCTGAAAGGGTCGATTTACTCCGTCTTTCCTCCGTGCTAAGACCGCCTATACAGACATAATTACAAATATAATTACCTTATTGTTGTTGTTTTATTTACCATTACGTCTATAGTTACTTTGTAATTAGAGGTATTGATAGCTTTTCAGCTATCTTTAAGTAGATAAGGTTACATAGATATTAGATACTTTCAGTATATAAGTACTATGCATGATACCTATGTATGTAACCTACATAAGTACTTACATATAGTACTATACATATAGTAATATTAGGGTAGCACACTTCTCACAAAAAGTCAATACTTCTTGTTCTTGTTGTTGTGCTAAGAGTCTAAGGATACTTGACAAAAGGGAAAAAGTATGCTAGACTAAAAGTACTTACATAAGTAGATACATCAGTAAGGCGTTAGATACATGAAAGATACCTTTGTATTGTGTCTAGCCCCTCAAGGGCTTACTCCTTATACCTATGATATTTCATAAAATGTAACAGACTAGTCTGATGTAATTACTTATATAACTATATACATAAGAATATTTGTAGATACATTGTTATTGTGCTAAAGGAGTCCGAAGGACGACGAGCATTATTGCGAACGCAAGGCATTATTGCGAACGCAAGGCAGAAACTTGACTTTGGTGTTCTGGTGTGCTAGAATTACATTCATCCTGGGTTATTCAACTTCAGGACTTACTAACTTACTAACATAACTATGGAGGAATCCTATGAAAGAAAAAGAAGATAAGAAAGTCATTGAAGCCTACGGGTTTATTGAATTTCTAAAAGCTGTCCAAGCTGGTGTTCAAGAAGGGTATGAATTAGATTTCATGACTAATGAAGGATTCCCGCAACAAATGGGGACGTACTACCGAGGAACCTTACTTCTACAAAAAGAAGAAGTAAAAGTTCACAAAGCTGAAAAAGTTGATAAAGCTGCTAAGAAGGAAAAAAGCTGAAAGTAAAGAAGTTAAAGCAGCAGAAGTTTCAGACGTATAAAGCACCAAAGGAGTACAAAGACATCAATGGCAACAAAGTCTTTAAAAAAGAAAGTTGAGAGTAAGCCTGTAAGAATCCAAAGAGATAATAATAAAAATTCTACACAAATCCCCAATATCTATCCTAAGACACAGAATCAAGAACATCTTGTAGATTGCTTAGAGAATGATACAGTAGTTGTCGCTGCGGGGAGTTCCGGCGTAGGCAAGACCTTTATTGCGTGTCATCATGCAGCTAAACAGGTACATACCGGAAGGACTAAACAGATTATTCTTATACGAGCATATCAGCCTCTAGCTGGTCGTAGTATTGGGTTCTTACCCGGAGAATTAGAAGAGAAGCTATTCCCGTACTATGCTCAGATGATTTCATACCTAAAAGATTTCCTTACTCCTGCTAGAGTCGATATCTGGTTGAAGTCAGGAGTAATCGAAATTTGTTCTTTAGAAACAATCCGAGGAAGGTCTTGGGACTATGCTACTATCATTGTAGATGAATGTTTTGACCCTTCAACAGAAGTATTAACTAGAGATGGATTTAAGAGGTTTGATAGTTTACAAGAAAACGAGCAGATCGCTTCATATAAGGAAGATGGTTCAATTACTTTTGAAATCCCTTCTCGATTAGTTGTAAAAGATTATAATGGAGAGATGGTAAAACACTACAGAGACCAATTTTCAATGCAAGCTACTGCGGGGCATTCTGCTGTATTTGAAATTGATGGGAATCTTCATAAACAGAGATTTGATGCAAAACTGAATTGGAAAGCTAAAATTCCAACCACAGGAGTATTGAGTAATCAATCTATAAAAGACACTTCAGTCATTATAGATTGCGCACTACAGGCTGATGGAACTTATTCAAAAGCATCTACAAACAGTCCATACTGGGAAATCCAGTTTTCAAAAGAAAGAAAAATAACGAGATTTAGGCAAGCATTAATAGATGCTGGAATTAAATACAGTGAATACGCAAGAGATAAGGCTGGAAGAATTAAATTCTATTTACCAAAATATAGCCCAAAACTGTTTGTAGGGAATTTGAAGGAAAAGAATTTTGATCTGTCTAAAATCCTCGAATATTCATATGCACAGCAATTTATTGATGAGGTAAAATACTGGGATTCTCATATCCGTGGAGAAAACTATACTTATTGTTCTACCAATTTACACAATATTGAGGTAGTACAGGCTATTGCCCACATCACAGGATACTCAGCAAATTTTGGTGTTCAAGAGGATAAACGAGATATTTTCAAAACCAAACCGAAATTGAATTACCGTTTAAATGTTTCTAAACTAAAATATAAAACGGTTCAAAAGATGAAAACTGAGAAAACAAATTACTCCGGAAAAGTATATTGTGCGACAGTCTCTACTGGAATGATTATTGTTAGACAGAATAAAAAGGTATTTATCTCTGGTAATTGCCAGAACCTGTATGCAGAAGAGGTGCAAGCCTTGACTACCCGTATCGGAGAAGGTTCGCAGATGATTTTCTTAGGAGATGATTCTGGAGTACAAACGGATGTAAAGAATAAGAAAGATGGATTGTCTTATCTATTAGGGATTGTTGATAAGTACGATATCCCGAACGTAGGAATTACTTATCTAGGGTACGAGGACATTCTTAGACACGATATTGTTAGAGAATTCGTTATTGCTTTCGATAAAGAACAAGTAGAAGAAAAGGAGAGACATGCAAAAAAATTATAGAGTTTCCAACAAAGGTCGTAATGAAGAGGAAGAGGATAATGATCCGTTTCAAAAGGAGAAATTCTTATCCTATGCTGTATCAAATAAGACTTTTAGTAAATTAGATGTCTATCTGGATGAAATGATTCAGGAATCTAAATACTATAGACCATTGATTGAGCATATGCAGAATCTTTCCGAAGGCGATCGGGTTATTTTCCATATTGATACTTATGGCGGAGACTTACATGGTGCTCTAGCCATTATCAATGCTATTTCAAATACAGACGCTGAAGTAATTGCAAATATTCGTGGTGCTTGTATTAGTGCTGGTACAATGATTGCCTTGAGTTGTCCTCTGGTAAAAGTGCAGAAGAACTCGTATATGATGTTTCATCAAGCTAGTTTTGGTAGCGCAGGAAAGCAAAAGAATGTAGAAGACCATGCTCTGTTCTTTAGTGCAAAAGTACGGAAGAATATGCACGAAATCTATAAAGATTTTCTTACTGTAGAAGAAATTTCAGATGTAGATAAAGGTCTCGAAATCTGGGTTGATGATGAAGAAATCGTAGCCAGACTAGAAAAAAGACTGGAAAAACAGAAGAAAGCTGCTAAAATCAAGGCTAAAGCTGCAAAGAAGGAAGAAGAAACCTAATAAGGAGGAGATATGCTAAAGGTAGAGAAGTTGAAAGAGTTACTTAAATATAACTCTGAAACTGGAGAGTTTACTAAAAATTCTGGTAAACCCTTAGTTCCTGATTTCTCCAACCTTTTGCATATTTATGATCCAGAAACACGAAAAGTAACTAAAATGAAAGCTGATCAAGTTGCTTGGGTACTCTTTTATAACGAACTGCCTATAGTTGCAGCTAGAATTCTGCACAGAAATATGCAGGAAAGTGATAACAGAATCAATAATTTGATTTGGATTAGCTCAGAAGAATATAAGCAGGTTAAAGAAGCTTACTTAAATCTTACTGAAGATATCCAGCTTTTACTGCATCCAAAGGATAAGTTCTCTTATGTAGTTCAATACCGTGAAAACGGAGTTCTTAAAAAGAAGGTCATCAAAGATAGTGAAGTGGCTAAGAAATTTGTATTAAAGCTAAAGTTGAAATATAGTAAAATTCTTACAAGATATTGTATTTTTGATGAATAAGCTTGACTTTCTATCAAAAATGTGATAGATTGTTAAATCTATGATTTTAGACAGCGCTGCATAAGCTGTCTTTGCTCTGTCAGGTTCAAGGTGCGCCTTATTATCTGACCCCGGATAAGTAACCGGGCCTATAAAGGAAGGTAAACAAGGGGAATGAAGAATAGCCAAAAAGCACACAAGACCTATAAGTCACCAAAATACTCGAATATTTGCAGTTTGTGTGCTACAATTTACAGAACAGAGGTAGCAATTGCAAACGGAATCTGTGATACTTGCAGATTTGCGATTGATGACTATTGGAGTCTCCCCGGAGATAATTTACCCGGATATGAAGTTACCTGTGCTATAATTTCTTCTAGAGCAGAAGCAAAAAGATACGATGATGAAAATTAATTTGTAAAGTTCGAAAAGTAAGTTAAAATATGCATAGTTGGGTTTATTTACTTGTCTTGTGCTTAGTTACTATTTACCTAGTAATAAGATACTGCACAATTAAATAAGTCTATAAATACTACGGTTGCATCGTCTACGATTGGTTAGGACGCCAGCCTTTCAAGCTGGAAAATCGGGTTCAACTCCCGGTGCGACTGCCAAAAAGATGTAGACGCATGTCTTGCGTCTACTACCAGAATAAAGCGCCAGCTTTGGGCTGTCGCCAAATGATCTACTGGGATTCTTGGAAGGTTGACAAAAGAGTGTTTTAACAAGGAGTAAAAATGAAATTTAAACTAATTACAATCGCAGTTATGGCGACTATGGCTTTGGCTGCATGCGGGAGCAATCCGAACCAGAAATCAAATGCAGAGGTAGCATTACAGATGACGCAGAGTAATAATCAAGTTACTCTGAAACAGGTTGAATTGATGATTGAGCGTGAAAAAACACGTCAAGCGGAACTAGCCGGTCAAACTGCGTTTGCTACAGCATTGAAGGAAGTGGGTTCATCAACTGGTGCAACTGAGTTGACTAAGGTTACTGCGACTGTCGCACTTCTTGGGGCAACAAAAGGCTCTGGTACTGGTAATTCAACTCCAGCGACAAACGAGGTTCCTCGCGCTATGCCAAATGTGACTCCTCCTCCAGAACGTGATGGATTAGATCGTTTTGTACAAGTAGCTTCTGTTCTTGTACCGGGCGGTATCCCTGCTTTAGCTAGTCCAGTGTTGGGATTCTTGAGTAATAAAGAGCATGAAGTAACAAACCGTATTTCAGCAGAGTTCTCATATAAAGGACAAGCTGCTCAGTGGCAAGGTCTTTCTAATATTGTGAGTTCGAGTAATTCAACAATTCAATCAGTTGTTGGATCACTAGGGCAACCAAGCTATACTTGGAATGTAGGTGGAGACTATGCTGGTGCTAATCTTGTAGGTCGTTACAGCGGAGTAGGTTCTGGTGGACTCGGAGCACAAAACTTCGGTTCTGGTATCTTGAACCAAGGTGCAAACTCTAGATTTAACTCTCCGGGACCATACACACAACCTCAGTGTACAATTACACCGACAACCACAAATAGTAGTACAACTGGAAATACACCTAGCGTAACTTCTGGTACAATTACAGTTAGTTGTCCAGCTACTGAATAAATATTGTTGGGGGTTCGCCAAGTTGGTTAAGGCATCGGGTTTTGATTCCGACATTCATAGGTTCGAATCCTATATCCCCTGCCAGAATACTCGTTGCACTCGTATTCTTAGCGCTTCGCCTTTGGCTACGCTTGCAACAAAAAAAAAATAAACTGTAATCAGTGTCTAGCCTCTTGTATAATCAGGGGGTTACTCTGTGATTGTAGCTTAGTGGTTCAAAGTCCCGGATTGTGAAGCCGGTCATCGTGGGTTCGAATCCCATCAATCACCCCAAAGTGTGTTATAATTTGTTCATATTGTTAATATCAGTTACTTCAAACTTCGTGCTAATAACACGATCCAATAAAAACTGATATAATTTGTTATTGAATGATTTCGTCCGTGTTGTAAATAACAGTTACTTCTGCCATTACGAAAAAACACTGTTATAATTTGTTACCGGATAATTTCGTTCTTGTTGTTTTTAACGGTTACTTCTATTGTAAAGAAGAGGTCGTTGGTTCGAATCCAACCCTGTCCGTATGGGCGGGTAGCTCAGTGGTAGAGCACTAAAATTTCTGTTTTCGCCTGTTACCGTGCTAAAATTTGATTTTGTAGTTCGCTTTGCAGTACGAATTGTACGTGCTGATTGTTTCAGTTACTTCTATATTTTTGAAAAAATACTGAAACTATTTGTTGCCGTAATAGGTCTGAGTGCCAATAATACTCAATCGTTCTTGTTGGAAAAGGCAGATACTTCTTTCATTTAAAATACTCTGCTTTTGGTATGTTACAGAAAGGATAAAATATGAAACTTAATCGAGTAGAAAAAACAAAAGAATTTACGCATGAAGGAGCAAAAGCTGCTTCGCAAACCCTTGAACAAAAGCTTCGCCGTACTGTCTTAACGACAATGCTATGGGAAGACGGGTTCTATGAAGATGGTGAAAGCGTAACTCAACGTATTGAAAACTATGTTAAAAAGCTTCCGTTTACTACGGTTGAGCAAATTGCTCTTGAAGCTAAAAATAACATGAAGTTGCGTCATGTTCCGCTGCTAGTTGCTGCACTGGCTCCTAAGTACTTTGAAGGAGCAAAAGTAGGTAATCTGGTTGAAGCTGTAATTCAACGTCCAGATGAAATGGGTGAAATTATCTCTATTTACTGGAAGCTGAATGGAGCAGGTAAAATGATTCCTCGTCAAATGAAGTACGGGATTGCTCGTGCATTCAAGAAATTTAACGAATATCAACTTGCGAAATATGACAGCAGCAATGCAAGTGTAAAGCTGCGTGATGTTGTGTTCTTGTGCCATATTAAAGCAGGTAAAAATGCTGAACTTGGTTCTAGAATCGCTCGTCTTGTAAATAAAGAAAAGATTCCTCTTAAAACAAAGAGCGGATTCCAAGTCCGTAAGGAATACTCGCTTAAAGCAAAAGGTCCGTTTGGTCTTGCATCCCCTGAAACTTGGGAGAATCGTTTGTCTCGTGGTGAAGACAAAAAGACTGTCTTTACTGAACTGATCCAAAATAATCAGCTTGGTGCAATGGCTCTTCTAAGAAATCTTCGCGGAATGAAGGAAGCTGGTGTACAATCTTCTTTGATTGTTAAAGCGATTGGTTCTGCAAGAACAGACAAGGTTCTTCCTTTCCGTTTCTTGTCGGCTTATCGTCATGTACCAGAGTTCCGTATTGAATTAGAGCAAAAGATGCTTGAATGCGCAAAGAATCTTGATAAATTAGAGGGACAAACTGTTCTTTTAGTAGATATCTCTGGTTCTATGAGTGCTCAAATGTCTTCTAAGTCTGATCTTACTAGACTAGACGCCGCTCGTGGCCTTGCAATTCTTTTAAGAGAAATCGGCGAAGATGTGAAAGTTCACGCATTTGATACAAGAACAGACGCCAACCTTGTACAGAGAGGATTTGAGTTAGGTGATAAATTACAATTGCGTGGTGGAACTGATATTGGTCAAGCCGTTGCGTATGCAAAAACAAATTACCCTAAAGCAAGCCGTACAATTGTAATTACTGACGAACAGTCGTATTCAGTTGTAGGTAAACCAGCAGGAAAAGGCTATATGATTAATGTAGCTAACTACCAAAATGGTGTATCGAAGAGTGAAAATTGGGAAAATATTTCTGGATTTTCAGAAGCAATTGCTCAATACATTGTAGAATTGGAAAAACTAGACTAATCTGGTTTCAGCCAAAAAGAAAGTCTTCGAAAGAGGGCTTTCTATTGTGGTTGTAGCTTAGTTGGTAAAGTGATAAACAGCTAGACTGTGAATCTAGCGGTCGTCGGTTCGAACCCGACCACCACCCCATATTTAGAGACAGATAGGATTGTTCGGAGGTACGTTGCTAATGACAGTAGCAAATAAGATGCAAAAAGCCTGTACCGGGCTTTAGCCTGAAGTTGGATCAGATCTCAGTACTGCGTGGGAATCGCAGGAACACCAACCTTGAAAACTTCCCAAATAATTTTGTGAATGCTGTAGATTTCAGTTACTTCTTTTCTTGACCAAAAGACCGACCTGTTCGATTCAGGTATAAGCTGGTGCTGGTATTACACTGGAATCGTTTGTTGCTTCATGCTTCATGTTTTAGTTTGTACCTAATTATGGTACAATAAGTTTGTGCGTGTTAAATATATCAGTTACTTCATTTTACTTTAAATAAAACCCGAAAATTGCTGATATAGATTGTTACCGTAAAATTTTATATTGTAGGTGCTGTAGATTTCAGTTACTTCTCCGACACTTGTAGGCTTGGGGTTCAATTCCTTGGCTTCGGGCTGGATGCCCTTTTACTGAAATCGTTTGTTGCCCTAATTATTTTATTGGCATGTAGCTCAGAGGTAGTAGCTCTTGACTGTTAATCAAGCGGTCGGTGGTTCGATCCCACCCGTGCCAGCCAAATTTTAGGCTCATTGGTTCATAGGTTGATCACTCGCCTGTCTAGCGAGAATAAGGGAGTTCGAGTCTCCCATGAGTCGCCAAATTTAGAGTAGAATAGCTCAGTAGGTAAGAGCAGCGAACTCATAATTCGTTGGCCGTAGGTTCAAATCCTGCTTCTACTACCACGTAGGCGTAAACCGTTAAGGAGGCGGGACGGTCTGTAAAACCGTTGCTTAATGCTCGCTAGGATCGTTACCTAGAGCCTGCACCAATATATTAAGGAGAAAATATGAAGCGTAACAAACCAAACTTCAAAATTAAGACACTGTTTTTTGCAATTACTTTTGCAACGGCAGCGTTATCTGGTTGTGGAGGATCATCTTCCCCTGTAGCAACGCTTCCCCCCGAAGCTCCGCCAGTAGTAAGTCCTGTAAAATGGGAAGTGCGAGAATCAGTAAGTTCAGTAGTAAAAGGAAACTATCTATCTGTTGTTAAAAATTCAGATAGTTACGACATTTATTCAAACTTTAATGGTTCAGATAATACTCGTCAAGCTAAACTTTACAAGTATTCTGGTAAATCATTAGACACAGATCGGAAGAGCACACGTCTGAACTCCAGTCACTTAGGCATATC
>CALLKE010000270.1 GCA_938008555.1 uncultured Pedobacter sp. | reverse complement strand
CCCCTAAGCTCAGCGTAGGCGTACTCTTGCCAATCACAACCAACGTACTGGTCACCGATTGATTATAATTCGTATTCGCCCCGGCAGTAGCCATGAAAGTGATTGATCCAGCTCCGGTGCCCGTCAACTGACCGGTGCTCGAGTTAATCGTCGCACTGCCTCCACCAATGCTTGAGCTAATACTGTAAACGATCGTTTGACCCGTCGTACTCGTGGGCGGATTACTACTGGCAGTGATCAACACGCTATGATCAACCGTTAAACTATTCGACCCCAAGGTTGGACTCAATGATAAAACGGCCGTACTGGCGCCAATCGTAATCAACGTATTAGTCGTGGCACTGGCATAATCAACCGTCGCTGTAGAGGAGGCCACCAAGTACACTTGACCAGACTGCGTCGCTGTGATCAAGCCCGTACTCGAATTAACCGTCGCTGAACCAGAGCCACCTGTCGAACTTATACTATAAACCACTGCTGCCGATCCAGTAATTGATCCGATGGTGGCCGTGATCGTCGAGGTTTGACCTACGGCCAGCGGATAGGTATTTTGAGCAAATGACAAACTCTGTGTCCGCTTCACCAAACCTACCGTAAAGCGATCTCCATTCGCTAAACTAATACCCGAAAATTGGTACGTATTACTCGTACCACTCACCAACACCGCTGACTGAGTCAACGTACCCGAAGCAATCGAAGAGCTTCCAAAATTCCCTACGCCTCGATCAATCAACAAGCACAAATCCGAAACTGAGTAAGGAACCGTACTCGAAAAAGCGCCTGTTAAATTGAATTGTAAGGCCTCTGTGCCTACCAGCGTACCCGTTAGCTGAACCTTCCATACACGACCCAAACGCATTCGCATAGGCGTGGCTGTTCCGGGATTCGTCGCCAAATCAATCGTATTGGTCACACTTGTCGTAATCGCATTATTCCCTACTAACAAAAATGACTTATCTACACCAAAACTGCCTGTGTTAGCTACATTCGAGCTTGTAATCGCACCAAGGCCAAAAGTCAGAATATCTGAACCTGTAGCACTCGTAGTTTGTTTCTGATTTAATCCACTATTATCATCCCGACCTATACCCATTACCGTATTGGTATAACCCGTATTAGATACCGAGCTCCATATCGTGCTGCCATCACTCGCCAGATAATTAGGTATAACTGTTGGATCTAAATGGATGCCATATTTGATTGCCAAATAGCTCTGTACTAGAAGAAGTTCTTGAGAAGATACGCCCCGGCTGTAATAGATCACTTCCCCAATATCACCTTTAAAAATACGTCCCGTAAGCCCACCAAGCGTTCGACCACCAATTTCAAAATTCAGAACATTGGTGCTGGTAATTCCATTTGTATTATTGGTCGTCGAGCTAACTCCGTTGACATATAGCAAACCAGTGTTTACCGTAGTACTTGTATAAATTCCTATTATAATGCTTAAAGCACTGATATCTCTACCTCCGCTACTAAATGAGTTTCCATCCAGACCAAAACTATTCGCATTGGCACTACCGTCTTGTATCAACCCAGGACCAGGATTGCCTGAAGTATTAGTTGAAGCAAAAATTGCTGCTGTAGTTGCCGAACCCCTTGACCTAGCAATACCAATAATGGTATTGCTCGCAGCAAAACTAAAATTGCCCCTACCAGCTAATTCCTTCGAACTAGCTCCGGAGAAAGTAAGTATTGGGTTATAATTTACCCCTGTAGCATTCAATAAAATATCTGTAGAAGCACCTCCTACAGGCTGTGCTTGATTGGCCGTAACAGTGATGCTATTCGACTGATCATTCCATTGAGACACATTCCCAGTGGTCGAGGATACACCAGCATCGGCCCGTAACCACAAAGTCATACCCGTACCCACCGCTCCTGGAGCAAGAAATATAGTCAACGTTTGCGTAGCGGATGCCGAATTATAATTCGTATCGCCTGCCGAAGTCGCCGTTAACAGCACCTGGCCTACATTCGATGCATTGACTACTGGCTGAACCGATATCGTAGCTGTTCCATTACTACTTCCATAGTTATTGGTAACCGTAAAGCTAATTGGTCCTCCGCCTCCATTCAACGCGGTCGTGGTAGCAGCAGCGGTCAAAGCATTGTTCACTGCTATTAAGCTAGATGAAGTAATCACTAAAGTCGGTGTATTCTTACCAATGGAAATTACTTGACTCGTCGAAGCTGGCCCATAATTGGTATCTCCTGCTGCACTCACCGTCAAAGTAACAGGCCCTACACCTATTGCCGTTAAATTGCCAAAAGCATCCACCGTAGCCGAACCTCCCCCAGTAGTAGCTGTAATTGCATAGCTCAGCGAGTTTGAACTCGTTGCAGATACAGATCGAGCGACGGTAACAGAAATACTAGTGCCTACACTAGTCGTTAAGGACGTAATTGTTAAGGACTGTACCAATCGTTGATATTGGAAAAATACGGCTACATTACTGCTCGTACCCATCGTTGTCGTCACAATATCTGGCCAACCATCCCCATTTAAGTCACCCACTGCTAATCCTCCTGTATTAGTCGAGCTCACACCAGAAACATCCAGCTTGGTCGTAAATGATAACGTGCCAGTAGCTGATGTTCGTAAAACAGAAATCGTATTACTTGCTGAGTTAGCACTCACAATATCTACATATCCATCACCATCGGTATCACCGACGGATAAGCTTGATGGACTTGGACCCGTAGTGGCCGTTATGCTGGTAGGAAAACTAATGGTTCTTGTTATTGGATTAGCGGTAAATACCGATACCCTATTCCCACTCGTATTATTGGCTACTGCGATGTCTAAAAAGCTATCTCCATTAAAATCTCCTACACCAACTGAAGTTGGACTACTTACACCTGCCGTTAATGTGGCGGATAAAGAAAAGGAAATGGTTCCTGTAACAGACGTATTACGAAAAACTTGCACATTATTAGACCCCAAATTGGCTACTACCAAATCAATCTGGCCATCCTTATCAAAGTCACCCACCGATAAGGATCGTGGGGTCGTACCGGACGTAACAGTCTGCTGACCAACAAAAGCAATCGTACCTGATACCGATAGATTGCGAAATAACAACACACTCGTCCCACTATTGGTGATCGCTAAATCTGGACGACCATCTCCATCAAAATCTGCAAGGGCTATTGATGATGGACTTGTTCCTGCTGTAAAGGTCAAGGCTCGTGTAGTAAAACTAAGCGTACTGCCAGATATATTTCTGAAAATGGAAACCAAGTTCGCACCTGAATTCACCAGTGTCACATCTGGCAAACCATCCCCATCTATATCACCCACCACTACGGAAGAGGAGACCGACCCCGCTGCACCCGTTAAGCTAACCACTGACCCAAAATTGATAGAGGTGGCTCCTGCTACCGACGTGTTATTGGGGAAGATAGATACCGTATTATTCGTATTCGCTAGTATCAAATCGGGTTTACCATCCAGATTTAAATCTGATATCGTCGCATAGGTGGTTGATATTCCTGTGGACAAAGTTGTCTTTGGCAAAAATGCATTTGTTCCTATTGGACTATAAGTCACCACAAAAGGAATAGGAGAATAACCTGTCGTATTGTAAGTCAAGTTGGTCACCGATATGTATTGATAATTGGCTCCATAAGGCGCTGTTACCGTAAGCGTATTGCTGCTGGCACTTGTAACGGTGGCCTGTGTAGCTCCCAAAAAGACACTATTCTGATTGGCTATTGGGTTAAAGTTTTGTCCAGTAATCGTTACTATCGTACCAATTGGCCCACTCGTGGGTGTGAAAGACGTAATAATGGGCGAAGCCACTACAATTACATTTCGGAAAAGCGAAATCGTTCCACTCGTGTTGTTTGCAACAGCAATATCTGGCTTCCCATCGCTATTCATGTCGCCAACCGCAAGTCCAGTAGGTACTGAGCCAGTGGTATAATTCACCCGATTAGTGAAGCTTAAACTTCCAATTCCTGTACTTGTGTTTCTAAGTACCGACAAAGTATTATCACCCGTATTCGCAACAGCTACATCCACCTTACCGTCGCCATCAAAATCACCTATAGACACCATATTGGCATTTTGTGCAGAGGAGCTGCCTGTAGTTACGACTAAGGCTGGTGATGTAGAAAAGCTTAACGAACCTGTTGAAGACCCATTCAAGAAAAAGGATACAGTTCCGGCAGTGAATGCTCTTACTGCAATGTCTGGTTTACCATCACCATCAAAATCACCAATGGCTGTTCCCCATGCACTACCCGATGTTCCCCCAGATGGACTCAATGTAGAACCGTATTGTGTAAAGCTAATAACACCCAATGATGATGTATTATGCAACAGATATACCAAACCCAATGCAGACGAAACCACTACATCTGGCATTCCATCTGCATCTAAATCTCCCACTGTGATCCTATCTGTATTACCTGCACCACTTACAGCCATAGATTGTTGCACACCAAAACTAACCGTACCCGAGACAGACAGGTTTCGATACCAATACATCGTAGCAATAGTGCCGCCAACCATTATATCAGGCCTGCCGTCGCGATCAAAATCGGCTAATAGTACAAGTTCATTTGATGTTTGGGGTGTAGAAACCGACACTGGACTCGCAAAGCTTACTACATTACTAGAAACAGTTGTATTGCGAAATATATTCGCCACACCCGTATTTAATAGGGTCACAACATCTTGTTTACCGTCACCATCCACATCCAAGATAGAAAGGAACCCATTGTTACCATTGCTATTTGAATAGGTTGAGCTAAAGGATAAAATCCCCCCCACATTCGAGGTATTCACATACACAATCATCGACAAACTAGTAGCTACTGCCAAATCGGGCTTCCCATCGTTATTTAGGTCCCCAAGTGCAACCCAAAAAGCACCGGAAGAAGATAGCACCGGATCGGTCGCAAAGTCAGTCACACCATTACTTGGGAAAGTCACCACAAATGGTGTTGCAGAATAACCCGTCAAGTTAGAAGCCAAATTCGTCACTGATATATATTGATAATTCACTCCATAAGGTACTACCACGGTCAAACTCGTGGTACTTGCTCCTGTTACTGTGGCTTGTGTAGCTCCAAAGAAGACGATATTTTGGTTGGCAACAGCATTGAAATTCTGGCCTATGAGGGTTACTGCTGTACTGATAGGACCACTTCCTGGGGTGAAAGAGGTAATTATTGGCGCGCTAATATTAGCTGTCACGTTACGAAAAAGGGAGATTACCGAACTTCCGTAATCTACTACTGCAATATCAGGTTTGCCATCGCTGTTCATGTCCCCCACAGCTACCCCCCATGGATTGGTGCTTGTTGTATAAGTAACTCCACTGGTGAAACTAAGTGATCCTATTGCACTTGCATTTCTAAGAGTTGATAAGCCATTGGCACCGTAATTAGCCACTGCTAAATCAATCTTTCCATCGCCATCCACATCTCCTATAAATAGGCCATATGGGTTTGTGCCCGTCGTAAATGTTAAAGAAGCGGTGGTTGGGAAACTAATGGTTCCTGTAGTTGAAAACGTGTTTAAGAAAAAGGAAACGATACTCGCTCCGCCATTCGCGATAGCTACATCAGGGTTTCCATCACTATCAAAATCACCTATCACGACTCCACGTGGGGTAGACAAACCTGTTAAACTAATTGCAGAGGTTGTAAAGCTGATTGTCCCAATTGTGGATATATTGTGCAGCATAGAGGCTGTGGTTCCACCATCATTTCCTACCACTACATCGGGGCGATTATCCTTATCTAAATCACCTATCGCCAAATCCCAAGGATGAGATCCAACTGCTACCCCTATACCTGAGTCAAAACCAATGCTGCCCGATACGGATAAATTACGAAAGAAGAGCATCTGATTACTACCATAATTAGACACTACAACATCTGGACGTCCATCACCATCAAAATCACTCACACCTACTCCTATCATCCCTGTACCCGTACCACCTATTTGCTCAGCACTAAAACTTAATGTATTGGATGAAGCCGTTACATTGCGAAAAATTGATACCCCCCCAGAGTTAGAGTTGTAAGCAACTGCCACAATATCTGGCCAACCATCTCCATCCATATCCCCAATGGTTACCCCGTAGTGATCTGTATATGCACTCGTAAGCGTTAACAAAGTATAACTCAAAACACCTGAGGCAGTAGACACGTTGCGAAACACATAGATGGTCGTCGTATTACCAACTGCGACTAAATCAGGCTTACCATCCATGTCTAAATCTCGCATAGAAATCGCACGAAGGCTTGATCCACTAGTCAAGTTCGGATCTGACGCAAAGTCAATAACTCCAGTACTTGGATAGGTCACAACAAAAGGTGTTGTGGAATAACCGGTCGTATTAGAAGCCAAATTGGTTACTGATATATATTGATAATTCGCTCCATAAGGTACTGTTACGGTCAAGGAGGTACTTGTAGCACCCGTGACTGCAGCTTGTGTCGCTCCAAAAAACACTACATTTTGACTGGGAATAGAATTGAAATTTTGACCCGTGATCGTCACAATCGTGCTAATTGGGCCATTAGTAGGTGTAAAAGAGGTGACGACCACGGAAGATGGTGTGATGATCACGTTACGCAAAATAGAAATGGTGTTCTCGTAAGGATTGATTCGAACAATATCCAACATCCCGTCACCATTTAAATCTACTAAACTAATGCGATTAGGATCTGCCCACTGCGTTGCCACAGCAGAAGCATAATCTGTTCGATTAGCAAAAGTCACATTCGTGGCCGATATAGCCGTCTGGTTTTTAAGGACTGAAACATTATTAGGCCCCACCGTGCTATAGGCAAGTGCGATATCCACATTACCATCTCCGTTCACATCGCCGACATTTAACCCGTACACATTGGCAAGAATAGCAGGCTGTGTAGTTGCTAATGAAAAACCGGCAGTACTTAATGTCCCACTTACGCTATTATTTAGATACACCAATACCGTATTTGCACTAGGGTCAGCAGTAACAATATCTAATTTGCCATCTCTATTGATATCTGCAAATCTCACTGGCCATTTACCTGTACCAGCATTTAAGAAAAAAGGAGAAGCAAAATTAATATTACCAGATCCAGTACTCGTGTTCCTCAATATAGGTAGCTCCGAGTTACCCCCATCATTACTTGCCATAACGAGATCAACCTTACCATCACCATCTAAATCACCAAAAGCGATGTCATTAGACCAAACCGAAGTGTAAAAATCCTGCTTTGTACTGAAACTAAAAAGACCCACACCTACTGAAGTATTACGAAATACAGACACATAGTTGGCTTGATAACCTACTGTGCAAATATCAGCTAGACCATCATTATCAAAATCCGCAACAGCAACCCCCCAGGGATTCACTACACTATTTGGAGTCAATGTATTTACATACGTAAAACTCAAACTACCCCCATTAGATGTATTCTGATACACATAGGCCTGCTTATTGGTATAATCTACAAGTACAAAATCTGGTTTACCATCACCATCTAAATCACCTGCAGCTATGGCTGTCAAATTAGCTCCAATCGTAATGGTAGTTGTGCTAAATGAAAAACTAGTACTGGATACCGGTGTCGTATTTAACAGCAAAGACACCGTTGTCGTATTTGTTACAATGATGTCAGGCTTACCATCTCCATTGAAATCCTTCACCACATGCCCAAGTGGCCTAGTTCCAACAGTAATATATTGTGCGGGGGCAAACTCATTCAAGCTACTCACTGGTGTAGAATAAGTCACTACAAAAGGTGCTGCTGAATAAGCTGTTGTATTATAAGCCAAATTCGTCACTGAAATGTATTGGTAATTGGCTCCATAAGGTACCGTCACGGTGAGGGTAGTCGTTCCTACAACAGACTGAACGGTAGCAGAGGTTGCCCCGAAGAAAACTACATTCTGACTAGCTGTTGGGTTAAAGTTTTGACCTGTGATTGTTACCGTCGTACCAATTGGACCGCTGGCAGGTGTAAAGGAGCTAATAACTGTTGTTGGAGCATTTCGAAGAAGAGAAATATAACCTGAAGATGAAACCGGATTGGGATTCGTTGTAACCACATCCAATAGCCCGTCCGCATTTAAATCCGCTAAATTAATACGGCCAGGCGAGTTCGAATCGAGAGGACTTCCATTCGAAAAATAATCCACCCTACTTAAAAAAGCAGGTACTAATGTACCTGAAATCGTGGTATTAATAAACACCGATATATTATAACCATTGGAATTATTACCATATGTCACCAAATCAGGTTTACCATCCCCATTTACATCGCCAATAGCGACTCCACGAGTATCTGATTGAGCCGTAAATGCAGTGGATGATGTAAAACTACTTCCATTGATTGTACCTGATACAGCCGTGTTTAACAATATCGATACAGTGGTCCCACTAACAGAAGCAACATCTAGCTTGCCATCACCATTCAAATCACCAAAAGCTGCTGAATAAGATGCACCACCATTGACATAATTGACATATGAAGTAAAACTGATATTGCCCACCGTACTTGCATTACGTAATATCGTTACATTATTGGCCCCATTGTTTGCTGTCATCAGATCAGGCTTGCCATCTCCATCCACATCACCAACAGCCAGAGTATAGTTAGAGTTACCATTACCTGGGAAATTCTGGACTGTGCTGAACGAAATTGCACCTGATATGGATGTATTCCGTAATACCGCCACATTTGCCGTATTAAATCCAACTATTGCAATATCGGGTCGGCCATCACCATCAAAATCACCAGCGGCAATCGACCAAATCTTGATACCCGTGACCAAAGCTACATTGGTGTAAGTAAAACTGATGCTACTTATTGTAGACACGTTCCTATACACATATGTAGTTTGACCGGTATATCCTCCCACCGCAATATCGGGCTTGCCATCACCATCGAAATCTGCAGAAATAATAGCGGCCCCATCAGTTCCACCACCAGGCAAACTAAACGTCTGCGTAGTAAAGGTCAAGCTCGTGCTTCCTACCGCCGTTGTATTGGTAAATAACGAGAGACTGAAAGCACCATTATTACCATTATTGATCACAGCAATATCGGGCTTACCATCGCCATTAAAATCTTTAATAACATGATCCAATGGGCGAGTACCTGTACCTAAATTCAGTACCGGCGCAAATCCATTCACATTACTAACTGAGGGATAAGTCACGACAAAGGGTAATGCCGAATAACCCGTCTCATTATAGGCCAAATTAGTCACTGATATATATTGATAATTCGCTCCATAAGGAACAGTCACAGTCAAAGAAGTACTTGTCGCACCCGTCACTACAGCCTGTGTCGCTCCAAAGAATACCACATTCTGGCCAGCTGTTGAGTTAAAATTTTGACCCGTGATCGTCACAGTTGTACTAATAGGCCCACTGCTAGGAGAGAAAGATGAGATAACTATTGGTATGGAAAAGAAATTACGATAAAGAGACACTTCCGTAGCACTATTTCCTAATGCAATATCTGCATGACCATCACTATTCAAATCACCTACCACCAAATTATTGGGATTTGTACCTGGACTTGTCGGATACGTAGTTGTACTAGTGATGGTAATGCTACCACTCACCGAACCATTAATTAACACCGATATCGTGTTATCTGTGTAATTAGATACTACTAAATCTACTGTCCCATTACCATCGATATCGCCCATACCTACCGATGTAGGCTTCGTACCAACTGAAACAGTCTGCCCAGCACTAAAACTGATACTACCTCCTATAGTTGATGTATTTCGATATATGGATATCG
>CALLKE010000269.1 GCA_938008555.1 uncultured Pedobacter sp. | reverse complement strand
TGCCGGAAAAACTGGGAGATTTTCTTGAGCAAAATATCCCGGTTAACGAAGCACGGGAGCAGCTGATGCAATTGCTGGCTGATCGTACCGGTACTGAAATCTTGAGCACTGTGAGTCTTGAACCGACACCCCAAGAAAACCCGGTGATTCAGGCTGCCAAAGCTCGTAGTCACATGAAATTAACCGCATAAATGGAGGAAAACCTTATGACCGTTGCGATAGAACAAAACAATTTAGGAGATCTTCTCAAGTTTGAAGCTCCTAATCTTTATTCCCGTGAAGAGATAACTGTAGCTCAGGGGCAAAAACTAGCCCTTGGTGTCATTATCGGCCAAGACAGTGAAACCGATTTGATTAAAGCATTAAATCCTGCTGCCACAGACGGCACACAAAATGCCCTTGGGGCTTTGATTGCCGAGGTGGATGCAACAAGTGGCAACACTAAAGCTGTGATTGTTACACGCGATGCCATATTAGCCGATCACGCTGTTATCTGGCCATCTTCCATCACGCTTGAACAAAAAGCCGCAGCTATCAAGCAGCTCGAAGCGCGCGGCGTTATTATTCGTAAAGGGGTATAATTTATGCAAAATCCATTTTCACATCCGGCATTTAACATGGCGGCATTAACGGCTTCCATTAATTTATTGCCAAACACGTATGGCCGCACTGAATCGTTAGCATTATTTCCCTCTAAATCGGTACGCTTTAGGCATATTGCTATTGAAGAGCGCAATGGCGTGTTGAGCTTATTGCCAACGGCAAGCCCAGGTGCGCCGGGTACTGTTGGTAAACGCGATAAACGAAAAGTCAGAACCTTTACCATTCCACATATCCCCCATGATGATGTGGTGCTGCCAGAAGAAGTTCAAGGTATCCGTGCTTTTGGTACTGAAAATGAGTTGCAAGCGATTGCCAGTGTTATTACCGATCACCTGCAATCTATGCGTAACAAACATGCCATTACCTTAGAACACCTTCGAATGGGCGCATTGAAAGGCATTATTTTAGATGCAGATGGTACAGAGCTTGTGAACCTCTATAACGAATTTGAAATCACGCCGAAAGTTGTAAGCTTTGCCTTAGGCACAGCCGGCACTGATGTTAAACGAAAATGCATTGAAGTTTTACGCCACATTGAAGATAACCTGCGCGGTGAATTCATGACCGGCGTTCATGCATTGGTCAGCCCTGAATTTTTTGATGCTTTAACCTCACATGCCAAAGTCAAAGAAGCCTATGACAGGTGGCAAGAAGGTGCAGCACTACGCAATGATATGCGCTCAGGATTTACTTTTGGTGGCATCACTTTTGAAGAATATCGCGGCCAAGCAACCGATCCTGATGGCAACGTCAGACGCTTTATTGCCCAAGATACAGCACATTGTTTTCCGCTAGGTACTGCTGAGACTTTCTCAACCTATTTTGCACCGGCTGATTTTAACGAAACCGTCAACACCTTGGGGCAACCGCTTTACGCCAAACAAGAGCCAAGACGCTTTGATCGTGGTACGGATTTGCACACTCAATCTAATCCGCTGCCAATGTGTCATCGTCCGGGAGTACTTGTAAAACTTACGGTATAAGCCATGAGTTTAAATCGGATGTTTGAGGATTGTTTTGCACATTTAGGGAAAGAGGCACTGTACCAGAGCTCCGGTGCTGCCCCTTTTCCTATTCGTGTTTTAATCAAACAACCCGATACTGCCTATGAAATGGGTGATGGGCAAGTGATTGGCCATATGGCGATATTTGAAGTGCGTACCCATGAATTGCCCTTTCCTAAAGTGGGTGATCAGCTGATTATTGCTGGCAATCGCTATAAAATCTTTGCGGAAGCCTTGCGCGATGCCTCAAATACCGTTTGGGAAATAACAGCAATGGTAATGGAAGGCTAATATGTCCGTTTTTACCCTGGATGTTACAACATACGGTGATATCGACCAAATCATTGCGAGGGTGCGTGGAACTGAAAGCCAAGTACAACTGGCGGCCATGCGCGCGCTCAATAAAACGGCTCTCTGGCTTAAATCCCAAAGCGTGAAAGAAATCAGCGCACAGAAAAAACTTCAACAAAAAATTATACGTGAACGACTGAAACTTGTTAAAGCGAGCAAAAGCTCTTTAAAAGCATTGGTGGTCGCCAGTCTTTACGGTATTAAAGCCTCGCTTTTAGGTTCCATGCGCCAAACGGCTATAGGTGCCAAAGCAGGAAAATCTCAATTTACCGGTGCCTTCGTCGCTACGATGCCCACAGGTCACCGAGGCATTTTTAAGCGAAAGACTAAAAGCAGATTACCCATTCGTGAAGTCGTGCTACCACTTGAGCCTGTTGCTTCTAATATCATCAAAGGCTTCGTGGATTCAGGTGCGGCAGATAAATTTATTCAATATTTTCGCCATGAACTGGGCTTTATTTTAAAGAGGAGCCTATGAATTTTTGGGAAGAATTACATGGTGCGATTACCACCGTTTTAAAACGCGAGATACCAGAAATTCAAACTTCAGAATCTTATCCGGTGATCAAAACGGCGTTATTAGCACCTGCTGTTTTAGTGGAACTGACAAGCTTTGAACCCGGCAATGATCCAGGCACCGGTGAAATTGCCTTACGTGCTCGATTTGAAGCGAGAATTATTGTGGATAGTACCATTCCCAATGCCGCCTTTGCTGTAAGGGCTTTGGCGAGTGAAGTTGCCAGAGTGATCCATCAAAATTCATGGGGGATGAATGTATCACCTGCTGAATTTCTAGGTGCGAGTCCCGATGGTTTTAAACCAGATCTTGATGCCTACATGGTGTGGATAGTGGAATGGGCGCATGAACTTCACCGCGGAGATTCAGTTTGGACACCAAACGGCATTCAGCCACACAAGGTTTATGTAGGCATCGCTCCAGAAATCGGTGCTGCCCATGAACCAAAGTACGTAGAGGTGCCAAATGGAGAGTTTTAGTTTTTCTGAAATTGACAGAAAACTTGCTAACCTCATTCGTGTGGGGACTGTGAAGGAAGCTGATTATAAAAAAGCCCGTGTGCGTATTCAGATTGGAAAAATTCTTACCGATTGGCTCCCCTGGGTGACTTCTCGTGCTGGACAAGACAGAAATTGGTCTGCACCCAGTGTGGGTGAACAGGTTGTTTTGTTATCGCCATCCGGTGAAATGGCTCAAGGTGTTGTGATCCCAGCCATTTATCAAAACAAACATCCCGCACCAAGCGATAAAGAAACCGATGCCACTCTAGTTTTTCAAGATGGTAGCAAAGTTTTGTATGACAAAGAAAAACATCATTTGACTGTCTCAGTTGTGACAGATGGAACCTTAACGCTGAAGATAGGTGAATCAAGCATTGAGATAACCAAAGACGGTATCAAGCTCAAAGCTAAACGAATTGATTTGAATGAATGATATGCCAGGAATCGTAAGACTTAATGATAAATGCACCGGCCACGGCTGCTATCCACCCAGACCTTGCATTACCGCAAGTAATGATGTGTTTGTTGAGGGTAAAGCTGTCCACCGCGAGCAAGATAAATGGGCCATGCATGCGTGCCCCAATACGCCGCCCCATGATGGTGTGCTTGTCAAAGGCTCAAGTACAGTTTACGCCAATGGCAAAGCAATTGCGCGTATTGGTGATCCCATTTCTTGCGGTTCAAAAACGCAAGAAGGCAGTCAAACTGTTTTTGCGGGGTAAATGATGCGGGGAATGAATGCTAGAAGCGGTAAAGAATTAACGGGCCTTGAACATCTTAAGCAATCGATCGTGGATATTTTGACCACACCTATTGGCAGCCGTGTGATGCGCAGAGATTATGGCTCAAGACTCTTTGAACTTATTGACCGCCCAACATCGCCAGGTTTTGCCGTTGAACTGTATGCAGCCACTGCTGAGGCACTGCAAAAATGGGAAAATCGATTTAAATTGGAACGTGTGCAGGTTGTTGAGATCAAAGAAGGCCATATTACTTTGATTTTAGAGGGGATTTATCTACCGGATGGCAGGCCCATAACTTTAGATGGGATTGTCGTATCATGATGCAAGATCTAACACGTTTACAAAATCCCAATGTCATTGAAACGCTCGATTATGAGACGATTTTCACGCACATGAAAGCGGAATTGCTGCGCCTGGATCCCAGTTTTTCAGCGCTGCTTGAAAGCGATCCCGCCATGAAGATTTTAGAAATTGCCGCTTGGCGTGAATTACTTTTGCGCCAAAGAGTTAATGATGCCGCACGTGCTAATTTGCTCGCCTTTGCCAATACAGCAGATTTAGAACATTTAGCCGCTTTTTACGATGTACAGCGCAAATCAGGGGAAGATGATGAAGCTTTCCGTAAACGTATTCAGGCTAAAATTGTAGGCTGGTCTACCGCAGGTAGCAGAGAACATTATCGTTACCATGCCCTATCAGCAGATACGCGTATTAAAGATGCGCGCGCTGAATCACCTACACCAGGCTTTGTTCTGGTTTCTATCCTTTCTACAGAAGGTAATGGCATGCCTAGCCCAGAACTTTTGGAAAAAGCGAGGTCTGTTATTTTGCGTGATGATGTGCGGGTGCTCACAGATACTGTTGAAGTGGTTAGCTCGGGTATTATTGCCGTCAGCATTCAAGCAAAAATTTATCTCTACCCAGAAACCCCAGAAGATATTGTTGAAATGGCCAAAGCTGCTTTTATCAAAGCACTGAATGAAACAAAAGGTTTGGGTTGGAACCTGACCCGAAGTTGGGTCATTGCCCATTTATTTGCCCAAGGTGTTCAACGTATTGAGCTTCTAAATCCCCTGCAAGATGTGATTGTTCAAGATCATGAGTGTATTGCTCTAGACAATATTCAGCTTGATATTGGAGGGCGTGACTGGTGATAACCTTACTTCCTCCCAGCGGTTCACCGCAAGAACAAGCCTTAGCAGATGCTATTGATTATGGCATTAATCCGCGTGTGATTAGAGGCTTTAAATTTACACCAACAGATAGCGTGCTACCTTGGCTCATTTGGGAATATGGGCTCGGCGAAATTTTAGCTTGGGTTCCTGATCCAAGGCAGGCTATTCAAGATGGTGTTCGGTTTCAACGGATTCGCGGTACGCCGGCCTCATTGCGGATGGCTCTTAAATGGATGAACATCGAAAATATTTATATCGAAGAAGAACCACCGGGCAAGCACTTTGCGGAATTTCAGGTGGGAATTCACGATGTGCCCAATGACTTTTTTGTCGATAATGTGGTGGCGCTTGCAAAACTATCAGCGCCCGCCAGATCACGCTTGATGCGGATGTATAATGATCGCTATGATATCAGACGATTTATGCTCGATCAGAGCGATTGGGGTAGTCTATTATCCGATTATTCTGGCGTGCGATTAACACCTGATGGACCAGTATTATCTTTTGGTCGGTTTAATCCATTTGAAGCAACATCATCTTTGCCTATTTTAAAATTCTCAGCCAATAGACAGCACCATAACAATGCGCTAAGTGATGATTTATATCGCCTGGACTTCGCTATTTTAAATGAAACAGAACCTCACACTAGAAATCATAATGCCATTTATGTACGCGATCACATTTGGCAAAATCCCGATCCACTATCACCTTTCACCCCTGATTTTGAACCTCCACTACATCTTGCAAAAGCATTGATTGTTTTATCTGATAGTTGGCGTCTTGGCGACATAAACGCCTGTTTTGCGGTTACCACCCAAACAGAGGTAGGCGCAACCTTTATCTTAAGCCAAGATCAGCTTTCTGATCATGTTTGGCATTTCTTGTATCAAGAAATTCTAGAACGGTTTTACCGGGCACAAGAAAATGAAGCAACAGCAATTATAAATGAAGAGATTCATACTTTTGTTGAGAAAGAGCTTCATAAAAATTTTCAAGAGGGCCACATCTGGCCTATTTTATCAGAAGAAACACTTGACCCTATACAATTAAGTTCTTTTGCTTACAGCGAGACTTTTATCGCAACAATGTATCCAGGCATGCTGACATGGCATCAACATCGTCATCTCGACCGTCCATGGACGAATTCAGATCCAATCGTGAATATAACCCTCAACTGAATTTTTGAAATCAACCAGTTTGAGGGATAATTATGGCTATTTTAACGCAGTCTGGTCGTGCAGCCATTGCCGCTAGCATTAAGCAGCAAGCTATCCATTTGGCTTGGGGAACAGGCGATTCCACTTGGGAAAGCACCCATGAGGCAGAGAAAACTTTTGCTGATGACCAAATCACGCTTGATCATCATCCTGTCAAAAATGTCGCCCTAAAACAAGGTGAGACTATTTTTATTTCAGGGACTGACTATAGCGTTGACAGTGTGATCGGCATCATTAGTCGTCTTCCTAATGGGAATATTCCTGCTGATAGCACTCTGACTATTGATTATACCTATGCCACACCGCCAGAGCCCATTACCGCAGATGCTCTTTTAAATGAAGTTGGCCGCAGAATCGCTGATGAAGTCATTTTTTGTACTGGCGATGAAAATGGCGATTTGATTACCCCAACGGGTCGTTTCAAGACGTCAAGCACCCCAACTAATAATCTATTTTTGCGTTTCACTTTTGATTTTGACAATGCCTCAACCCAAGTGATACGTGAGCTTGGCGTTATGGTAGGCACTGAAACCAATCCTGAATTACCGCCTGGGCAACGCTATTTTGAGCCACAAGACATTATTAATGCAGGTATTTTATTGGTCTTAGAACGCACAGTGCCACTAATCCGAACAGCGGCAACGCGCGAAACTTTTTCATTTGTGGTGACGTTTTAGGGAGCAATCATGAACAACATCTATAAGATTCATGGGAAGATACAATGACACTCAACAGCTATTATAATCGTTATGATCCAGCCAAAAAATATGACCGAAGCCTGTTCTTAGCAGGCCGTGGTTTGCAATCGGCTGAACTGAATGAAATTCAAGATTATGCGCTCCATAACCTCAAAGGTATTGGTGATGCAATTTTTAGGGATGGTGATGTAATCCGGGGCGCAGCCTGCGTGGTCAATCCTGATACAGGAGAGACCAGCGTAGAGGCAGGCTATATTTATTTGCGTGGTGCCGTTCGTGAAATAGGTTCGGTCAATTTTACTATTCCCGTTAATACGTCTGTGCGCATTGGTGTATGGTATGTTGAAAGCACGGTAACTGAGCTTGAAGATCCAGGTCTTCGTGATCCAGCTGTCGGCACTCGAAATTATCAAGAACCGGGAGCTGCACGCCTTAAAGCAAACATTA
>CALLKE010000268.1 GCA_938008555.1 uncultured Pedobacter sp. | reverse complement strand
TCACTAGGATCTCTACCCTTAAAAGCTATGAAGAGGTTGCGAATATAAAAATCCTCGATACAACCGATCTTGCTTTGCATGAAGTTGCAGGGGGATTGGCAGATTGGGTCAGATCATTTGATATTGCCCCATTTCATGTTGTTAAAGTCCAACCACATGAAGTAGTTATTATCGAAAATAAAATAACCTCATACAACAACAGCAAAGTACCGTTCATTCAGGAACAACCTTTTATTAATTTAAATTTTTGTATCAAGGATGATAGCGGATTAATTGTCGCAGGCATTACTTCTTTGATGTATTGTTGGGGTATGCTGTTTGTGGATATTTTAGCTGTAGACGAAAAATATTATAAAAATGGTCTGGGTAGTAAACTTCTCAGTCGTGTAGAAAATGAGGCTAAGAAACTTGGGGCAACCCTGGCTCATCTAGATACCTTTGATTTCCAGGCGAAAGAGTTTTACCTCAAACATGGCTATGAGATATTTGGTGTTTTAGACGATTGCCCTAAAGGCCATAAGCGCTATTACATGAAAAAGGTATTGAATCATGAATATGATCAACCTGACACATTGAAAATCGCTATCGATCATAATCCCAGTCAATTTGATAATGATACTGTTATGGAGGGATTAATTTCATCCAATGAACGTGTCATGGGAGAGCCGAGGGATAAAGAATTTTCAGTATTTTTAAAAAATGATTCAGGAAATGTTTTTGGTGGAATACAAGCACATTTTGATAAAGAATCAGTTTACATAGAAGCATTATGGGTCGATGAAAAACTCAGAAAACAAGGGTATGGCTCAAAATTAATGAATGCTGCTGAGCAAGAAGCCATCAAACATGGTTGCATTTTCTCAATAACAGATACTTTGGATTTTCAAGCAGAAGATTTTTATTTAAAAAATGGGTATCAACGTATGGGCGAAATAAAAAAATATTGGTACGAGCATTCAAGATTTTTTCTTAGGAAAGTATTATGATGACAGATTACAAATTATCTCCCGCTACAAGCGAAGAAGCAGAAATGCTCAATGATAAAATCAATGCTTTTGTTGCCCATCAAGTTTCATTTCATGGCGATACCGAAGTGTTGAAAGATTATGTTATCAAAGAAAACGGCTTAATCATTGCAGGTATTAGAACTTGTTTCTATTTAGGAGAATGCTTGGCGATTAATGTGCTTTTTGTGGATGAAAATTATCGAAATAAAGGATTAGGCGCTTTATTGCTTAATCAAGTTGAAGCTGATGCTGGAGCCATGGGAGCCAAGTTGATCCATTTGGATACATTTAATCACCAAGCAAAAGATTTCTATCTAAAGCATGGTTATGAGATTTTCGGTGTTCTTGAGAATTGCCCTACTGGACAAAAACGTTACTTCATGAAAAAAACATTATGAAATTTTAGGAGCCTCAACAATGAATAACCAAGGAAAATCTTATGATAACATTGCAGAGGGTTTTGCTAAAATGCGGGATTCTTTTAATACTGAGCAAAAGTACCTCGATGCGTTAATAAATTACATCCCTGAAAAATCTCACATCCTTGATATTGGTTGCGGCTCTGGGTTTCCTATCGCCAATTATTTTATTGAGAAAAATTTCTCTGTTACAGGCATTGATGGGTCGCAAGAATTGCTAAACATCGCTAAAAAGAACTGCCCGAAAATGCGCGGCTTGTATGGTGATGTTCGCACTATTGAGTTCAATGAAACTGTTGATGCCATCGTTGAGTGGTGGTGTCTTTTTCATCTCCCCAAATCGGACCATGAGCTCATGATTTCTCGTTTTGCCGCGTGGTTAAAACCAGGTGGAATACTTGAATTTACAAGCGGTGATAGTGAATTTGAGGGAACTGATAGCAATATGCTTAACCAAGAACTTCATTTTTACAGCCTCGATCCTGCAGTTTACGAACAACATCTTAAAAAATATGGCTTTGAAATTCTTTTAAAAGAAAGTGATCAAGATCAGCATTTTGTTTGGATAGCAAAAAAGAATGGATAACGATAAATTAACTGACGCCCTTGAATGGGCCAAGACGGCTCTGCAACAAACCAACTTTAATACAGAGCTCGTTGTGCAAACGCCTTGGTCCAGTGTGGTAAAAATCAACATGGTGGATGAACTTTTTTATCTTAAAACTACCCCAGCGCTTATTGCTTTGGAGTCTAAAATTATTCAACTTTTGCATGACCAATTTCGTGCACCGGTGCCTACAGTTATTGCGCATAATGCTGAGTTACATTGCTTTTTAATGAAAGATGCTGGCACATCTTTGCGTAGCATTTTGAAAAAGAAGTTTGATACTGACTTGCTTTGCAAAGCAATCGAACAATTTACTGCTCTTCAAATAACAGTTGCAGATCATGTCGATAATTTTATTGATATCGGTGTTCCCGACTGGCGCTTAAACAAGATGCCTGATTTATACAGCCAAGCGATTTTACAAAAAGAACTGTTGATGGCTGATGGGTTGTCTGAATTGGAGGTGAACGAATTAGAAAAGCTGCATCCAAAGATAACTGATTTATGCGCAAAATTATCTGGCTATGCCATTAAGGAAACCATTGTCCAACCTGATTTTAATGACAACAACACGCTGATAAGCGATAACTCGCAAAATATCACTATCATTGATTTGGGTGAAATTTCCATCTCACACCCATTTTTTTCTCTGCTGAATTGTTTATACCAAGTAAGGAAACATTATGCGCTCACAGAGCATAATCATGACTATCTTCGGATCAAGCATGCCTGCCTCAAGAATTATATACCGTTCGAGTCTGAAAAAAATCTGGCCGATGCTTTAAAAATAGCGCATGTTTTGTGGTTTGTTTATGGGCTATTAGCTCATAATAGATTGATGCAGGCATGTGGCAGGGAACAATTAATGTCATTTCAGCATGGAAAACTCAGTGAGATGTTGAAGGAACTGATAGCAGTATGTAAAGCACATTGAGTATTAAATGTTTAACCACTTTATTAGTTCAGCATCAAAATTCTCAGACTCTTCAAATTGAGGTGTATGGCTACTTTTTTCAAAAATGCGGACGGTGAGATTTGCAGCATAATCACGATACGCTTCCCATAAATGAGGAGGATTAAAATAATCGTACCGACCAAGCGCAAGGAGTATAGGACATTTAATTGCTTTTAGCGTTTGTGCAGTATCGTAGTTTACAAACATGGAACCCCAGATTATTTCTGCACCTATGGAATTTACGTCTACATTTCCCCAAAGTTTGGATGCGTCAAAATTGTAGTCATACCAAAGCCTCGGCCCGAAAGCGAGCATACGCCTTACAAATGATTGATCCTTACTTTCAACAAATTTCTGCATACTGGTCGCAAATGCAGTTTTTCTTTCTGGACATACTGATTCTTCAAAATACCGATCGGCTTCTTTATAAATTTCAGGTCCAGCTATGGGGCTTGAGGCAATCAATACGAGGTGGCTGATTTTATCTGGAAAGCGGCTTGCATATTCAAGAGCCATAAAAGCGTGAATTGAGTGTCCAATAAGAATAATTTTATCAACATCCAAAGATGCACGTACTGCTTCAATGTCATCGGTAATTTTATGGAGGCTAAAATCTGCTTCCCCATAGCTTGGGTTACCTGGAGTAAAACCACGGGTATCAGCACAGATTAACTGCAGTTTGTTTGCCAAGTTATCAGAAAAAGTACGCGGATAATATTTGTGACTACCGATCACAATGGCAGTTTGCCCCACCCCCAGCACTGCAGCCTTTAAGGAAAAATTATCAACATTAAATTCCAATACCTCATGAGTCAGCATCTTCTAAAACCCTTTTATCCCGGATATTTCATAAAGAAGTTGCACATTTTTAACAAATGCTTTATATTTCAAGCGCTTAAACTAAAATACAAAAAAATGTGCAATGACAAATTGTAAAACAGCCAGAATAGAATTTCTACCCTCTAAAAATAAAAAAATTGAAGTTGAGTTTGTCGACAAAGATATAACCAGTGATGGTGGAATTTTGTTGTTAAGAGAAGTTGATAAGATTAATAACTTTACACATAGGATATCATCCTGTATTCCAGAGTACAGAGATCCTAATAGAGTAATTCATAGCATTGATACTATGGTTAAACAACGAATCTATGGTTTAGCACTAGGCTATGAGGATGTAAATGATCAAGATAAATTACGCAAAGATAAAGCAATGATCATTGCAACTGATCAAAGCCATGAACTGGCAAGTTCGCCTACAATTTGCAGACTAGAAAACGCTGTTAATAGGCGTGCTGCAGTATTAATCCATAAAGTAATGATAGATGTATTTATAAAAGCCCATAAAAAGCCTCCGAAACAAATAACATTAGATGCCGATCCAACAGATCTGACTATTCATGGTGAACAAGAAGGCAAGCATTATCATGCGTACTATGGCAGTAATTGTTTTTTACCATTAAATATTTTTTGCGGCGAACATTTATTAGTAAATTATTTACGTCCTAGCAATATAGATGGTTCAAAGCACTGCTGGGTAATATTAGCATTACTAGTAAAATACATTAGGAAACACTGGCCAAATGTTAATATTATATTCAGAGGTGATTGTGCGTTTAGTCGTGATAAAATATTAACCTGGTGTGAAAAAAATAATGTACGTTATATTGTGGGTCAATCAAGCAATGAAGTATTAAAAAGAAAATCCAAGGGATTACTTTCTAGAGCTGCTAATGACTATGAAAAAACAGGGGTTAAGCAAAAATTATTTGACCAGGATTTTTATGCTGCAAAAAGCTGGTCTAAACAGCGCAAAGTGGTAATGAAAACAGAATATGGTATAAAAGGTGATAATGTCAGATTTGTAGTAACTAACCTTCGAGGCTTACCTGAAGATATTTACCGGCAGTGCTATTGTCCGCGTGGCGATATGGAAAATAGAATCAAAGAATTAAAACTTGATTGCTATGCAAACAGAATGAGCTGCAGTGATTGGTGGCCAAATCAATTAAGATTATTATTTTCTTCATGTGCCTATATATTACTAGATATGCTCAGACGAACTGCACTTAAAAACACCAAGTTAAAGAATGCGACTTGTGAGACAATCAGGCAAACTTTATTAAAAGTAGGTGCAATTATTAAGTCTAACACTAGAAGAATTACATTTTTAATATCTCAGCATTTAGTTAATAAAAAGCTATTTTATACAACAGCACAAAACTTACAGTACGGTTGAAAAACTATTTTACTAAGTATCGCAATATTGGCGAATGGATTGCTTTGCCCAGTTGAAAAAACTAACGTTTTTCAACTCCATAGTATAGGAAATGATATAAGAAGAAGTTTTTTACCCATGCTTATACGCAAAATAATAAAAATCTTAATAACCACAAGAAATCAATGCATTAGCGATATAGCATTTTTTATAGCTTAAATTGTGGTGAAATATCCGGGTTATAGTGAATTATATCGTGGAAGACCGCAGGTAGAGAGGACATATTGCGGTACCCATGTGACTTATCTGCACAAAACCGCAAGCCTTCGTGCTGTCTAACAAGATGCCACGTGCTATTTATTAATACCTCTATCTCACCGCTTGCAACAATAACATGTTCAACGACACCTTGTTGATGAGGTGGAGACAAATGCTCGCATCCAGGTAGCAACTCTATAATAAAAACCTCAAAATCTAAACGCTTATCATAGGCAAATATCGGCATAACTCTGATCTTATCATCTTGCTTATGCATCTGTTTTAAGTCTTGCTTACGATGAATAAGTTCGGCTTGATTTGATTGGGTATCCTCCACAAAAGAAGAAAATGACACATCAAAACCGCTTGCAATCTTCCAAAGCGTTGCAATAGTGGGACTTGATTCACCTCTCTCAATTTGTCCAAGCATGGCTTTACTAACCCCAGTTTTCTGACTGGCAACGTCTAAACTCCAGCCACGCTGGCTACGCAGCGTTCTTAAAGTGCATGATATATTTTCAGCCAAGTTATCCAAGAGACTCACCTAATTCAAATACATAAAAGACTTGTGCGTTATAACGCACGGTGTTATAGTGTACTTATTGTGCGTCATAACGCACAAAATGTAAAGGTTAAAATTGGAGTGAAAGAAATGAACCAACCACTGACAAAAAGTGCCGAGGCTGTGCAAACAGCGTTAGATGAGATAGGCGTAATATGCAAGGTTTTAGAACTTCCAAGTAGCACAAGAACGGCAAGTGATGCTGCTTCAAGCATTGGTTGCGATATTTCTCAAATTATAAAATCACTTGTTTTTAAAACAAAAAGCACCGACAAACCCATTCTAGTATTGGCATCAGGTCCAAATAAAGTAAATGAAAAGCAACTAGAATTTCATGTAGGAGAAAATATCGTTAAAGCTGATGCTGATTTTGTCAGGAAAACAACAGGTTTTGCTATCGGTGGCGTTCCACCTATCGGTCATAAAAATCCCATCCACCTGATTTATATAGACCAAGATCTTATGGTGCTTGATGAAGTATGGGCGGCCGCTGGCACACCCAATGCGGTATTTTGCGTGAATAGTAAAGACCTACCTGAACTCACAAAGGGTAAGGTGATCTCAATATCAAACCTGGAACATAATTATGACAATTAAAGTTTTTTGGCAAGATCCATATTTGACTGAACTTGAAACGACTATAAAAAAGATCCATGCAAATCAGATCACATTAACGGAGACAATTTTTTATGCTTTTTCAGGCGGACAAGAAAGTGATGCAGGTACGATAGGTGGTTATCAGGTTCTAAAAGCTAAAAAAGATGGCATGGAAATTTATTACACCCTTCCAGATGATCATAAACTGAATGAAAATGATGTTGTGAAGGTAGTCATTGATTGGGATAGGCGCTACAAGTTAATGCGCCTGCATTTTGCAGCTGAGGTTGTTTTAGAGTTAGTATGCCAAAAATTCACAAATATTAATAAAGTGGGTGCACACATCTCTCAAGACAAAGCGCGTATTGATTTTGCTTGGGATGGCAGCATATCCCCTGTCATGATCGATATTCAAAATTCTGCTCAAGCGATCATCGATTCCAATCAACCGATCATCAGCGCCTTTAGCGACGAGAGCACTGAAAGAAGGTATTGGAAAATCAATGAATTTTCATCTGTACCTTGTGGTGGTACGCACATTAAAACGACTGGAGAAATAGGCGTTATAAGATTGAAAAGAATTAATCCTGGCAAAGGCATTGAACGAATCGAGATTTTTGTTCAAGACCAATTTTTAAATATAATGGAGTAAAAATGACTTTTGAAAATAAACTTGTCATCATAGTCAATAAAGATATTGATGTAGGTGTAGCCATGAATGCCGTTGCCCATGCTTCTTTTGCGATTGGAGCTTTACTCGGCGAGGATACTTGTTTCTTGCAATCCAATATTGATGCAAGTGGTAATGATTGGAAAGTATCTGGCATGCCTTACATTGTTCTTCGAGGCAAATCAAACGAGATCAAGAAGGCGGTTTTAGCTGCAAAGGAAGCGGGTATTACCCAACTCGCCTTTGTGGATAGCATGACCGGTGGTACCTATTTAGAGCAGATTGATAATATCGCCAAAAAACACCAAGATGAGCACGTGTATTATGCGGCTATACTTTTTGGTCCTTATGATGCTGTTTCTCAAATCACTAAAAGATTTTCATTATACAAGTGAGTCTAACACTTTCAGCCCAAACACCTCTTGTTGTTCGGACCACAGCACCGGTACGTTATTCATCAAGTCCGATAATTTTAAATGCCTTGGCTGCTCACCAAATAAAATAGCCTCTTTTAATTTCGGTGCTAAAAAATTTAAACGCAAGATCAGCTGGACGTACTTGGCGGTCACATCGTATCGCTCACATAATTCTTTCATGCCACTGCACTTGCCGGATTTTAATTGACGTTGCCATAAATAGGCTTTTACCAAGGCTTTTAGCAACGTGAGATCGACGCTAGAGTCTTCCGATGCCGGTTGCACACCCTGTGGTGCTAGTATCATTTTTCTGCCCCCGCGTTTTTTAAGCTTAAGCGGCATAAAAATTGAGACTTCTCCATCAATAATGCTGGTCTGGATCATACTGTTATTGCCTCATCTTGTGTTTCTATTATTAAGCTTTGTAAACCGTACTGATTAATACGCACATCGATCCCTTCGGTGCTGACATACACAGCACGGATCAGCGTATGAATAATTTTTTGTTGCTCGATCGGGAATAAATTCTGCCATACTTTGTCGATGTCTTTGAGCAGATCAAAGACTTGGGTTTTATCCAGCCCTGCATTTTCTAAAAGCAGAGTTGTTTGTGCAGCCACTTCAGGTGATTTTAAAACATGACGTACCTGCTGGATGACAAAATGCTCGACTTCACCGGCCGCAAGATAGGAGCTAATGCCATGGCACTCGATACCGCGCAGCACATTACTGCAAGCGTAATAGCGATATTGCCGATTCCTTTTGGCCGTATAGGTTGGCGTCATGGGTATATTGCAGGCTTGGCAATGAATAATGCCTTTGAGTAACACCGGTGATTTACAAAATGCTGAATTGCGTTTGGGTGCTGTTTTAAAAGTTGCTTGAGCACGATCCCATAAATCTTGATCAATGATCGCATCATGTAGTCCTGCAAACTCTTTATCTTTGTGGCGTATTTTTCCAACATAAATGGGGTTTGTAAGTATGCGGCGCAGTGAGGCTTTGGTGAATCTTGCCCCGCCGATATCTTTGCCAGTTTTGGCGGTAAATTGTTTGGATCGGTGACCGTCGTTATTTAATTCTTTAGCCAAATGGGTAGCAGATGCCAGCACTAAAAACCGCGTAAAAATATGTTCTATTAATTTAGCTTCAGGCACATTAATCACCAATTTTCGATCAATAATGTCATACCCAAGCGGTGGATTGCCTCCCATCCACATGCCTTTTTGTTTAGAGGCTGCAAATTTATCGCGGATGCGCTCACCAGTGAGCTCTCGTTCATATTGCGCGAAACTCAAAAGTACGTTGAGCATCAAACGCCCCATAGAGCTGGCGGTATTAAAGCTTTGAGTAACAGAGACAAACGCTACATTGTGACGATCGAATAAATCAACGATCTTTGCAAAATCAAGTAGTGAACGCGACAAGCGATCGATTTTATAAACGATGACGCAATCAATAAGCCCCGCAGCGATGTCTTCAAATAATTCCTTTAGCGCAGGACGCTCCAAAGTCCCGCCGGAAAAACCACCATCATCATAATACTTCGGTAGTATCTGCCAGCCTTCATGTTGTTGGCTTTTAATATAATTTTCCGCCGACAAACGCTGCGCATCCAGGCTATTAAATTCCTGCTCTAATCCTTCTTCATGGGATTTTCTTGTATAAATAGCACACCGAGTCATAAATTATATCGCACCTCTTGTTCTTAAACCAAAAAATAAAGGACCATTCCAACGAGTGCCTGTGATCCGCCGTGCTATCGCTGAAAGAGATTTATAAGTTTGCCCCCGATATACAAACCCGTTTTCTGCAACAATAACTTCATAATCTACACCTTGAAATTCACGAATTAATTTAGTTCCAACAGTGGGTCTGCCATTTAACATGTGATTAGAAAATTTTTTCCCTTTCTCCATCTGATTGGCTAAAAGCTCTAAGGTGTTGGTTGCTTTTTCAGACATTGGACCATATGCCAATTCTTGCAGTCGATGGGCAAGCCGTGGCAATAAGTAGTTTTTTTGATACGGTGGCGCTGGCTCATCAAAGAGCTGTACCCATAACTGTTTTAATTCTTGAATTGACTGGTTTTGTAGAGCCAGAACCTGTTTAATAATTGACGTTTTCTTCATGTTACCTCATTTAAATACTTAAATTCGCTTCACAGTAACGCTTCCTTTCGGAGAAAAGTCCAGAGAAGAAGCGCCGTTTGCTTGAGGTTTTTTATCTTTCTCCAAACTAATCGCCCGAAGCAGGCTATCTGCCAATATTTTCGCGATAAATTTGATAGGATTTTGAGGGGTGGTCATAGGCTTTCAGTCCTCCGTGTACTATTGAGATATGGTTATTTACACGGTTCGACCTCAAAACGTTCAGCTGACAGTTGAAATTCATGCTTGACTACCCTAACATTTGTTAGGTATGATGGACTAACAAGCTGAGAAAAGGATTTAGCTTCATGACTAAACAAAAGCGTATAAAACCAGGTCCAAAGCCACAGGTGGGATTGACGGATGCACAGCAAGATACCTTGATGGTCATTCAAAAGTACCAGCAGGCGCATGGTATGTCGCCTACTGTACGGGAGATTGCTGAAGTGCGTGGTATTAAGTCTGCCAGCGCTATTGAGGTGATCCAGCAATTAGAAAATAAGGGGTACCTTAAGCGGGATAAAGGAAAAGCCCGGGCCATTGAAATGTTAGAGCGATCTGTACCCGTTAACCAGATTACTCAGGTGGTGCCGGTGGAAGTGTTAGGTAAAGTATCAGCGGGTCACCCAATCATCGCGCTTGAGCAGCATATGGGTGAATTTTTAGTGGATAGCGGTGTTGCTAGAGGTCACTGTTTTGCGCTCGAGATTACCGGTGACAGCATGGTGGATGCGGGCATTAATGATGGGGATTTTGTCATTGTGCGCACTCAAGAAACCGCGCTCAACGGTGAGGTGGTCATCGCATTATTGGATGACGAGGCAACCTGTAAAACATTTTACAGACGGCCAAGCCACATTGAGTTAAAGCCAGAAAACGAGGCGTATCAGGTGATTAAAGTATCATCTGAGCAATCGTTTAAGATTTTAGGGAAAGTCATTGCAATTCGAAAAATGGAGGTTAAATATGCAAATGGGCGTTGTAAACAATAACAGTAAATTCAGGGTGACCCCAAACCGGAGGTTTTGGGAATATGATTTAGAGCTGCCCATCGAAAGGCTCATGGATGAGTACAGTAACCCCAATTTGCGACAAAATTGGCTTGAATCACTTTCACCACGGCAAGTGACCATGCTGTATGCGGTGAACCAGGCAGAGGCAGATGTCAGCAAAACTCTGCCGGTGGCGCAAATGCGCAAAACCCTCATGGAGCAATCTGATGATCTGTTCAACTATTATCTGGTAAATCGCTTTAATCACGCCAAATTGGAAACAGCGGTATCGGATATTGCTAAAGCCACCCTTAGCGATGATCTCTTGGAATTCTGCCTGGTCAAAAACAACAAATACGACAAAAAGTCTTTGCTATTTGCGCTGTTTAATCAGAACCCGGATGCACTCAAAAACATCTATCATTACGATAAAATTCATAAAAAGGGGTTTGCGGCTTTTGTGCTTTTAAACCCACCGCGCCAACAAGCAAAAACCTTTTCTGACTTTCTTTCCTCATACCCGATAGCTAAAATTTTAGAACAATACGATCTAAATTTAGGCGATGGCTTTGAAAGCCAACTACAGGATATTTTTGTTCATGGCGATAGAATCTATCTTTTTATTCGCCGCGCCAGTGATGAAGATGTGCTGTTAAGCAGTGATCAGCTGTTGCATGGCCACAAACCCGAATGGACCATTATCGATTTTTCTGAAAATGGCAAACAAGCAAATATCTGCGCCAAGTGTCCACAAAAATCAGTTTTTATTGCTAACGCCCTGATCAGTGAGTACTTCAACCAGCCAGTTACTTTTACTGATGCTGCAGATGTTAATTTCAAAAAACAAGTCGAACGTTTCTTGCGCCATACAGTCAGTGACTCTGATCAAATGCTTAAGCTGTTTGAAATACGCTTTCGTTCACCTTATTTTCATAATAACACCGAAATCGTCATCAACACCTGCCCCAACAACCCTATCGCGGAAGATTTAAAAATAATGCAAGGGGCTGTGGGTGACATCTTGGCTGATATTACCTGTGTCGATTCTATCAAAGTACTGTATCAAAACAAACGGATCACCCTGTATTTTCGCTGCCTGGATGAGGCATGCGATCATATTCGCATTTGTTACTCCGAGCATGTGTTGGACAAAAATGCTCGGGAAATTTTTAAATCATGGATGAGAGACACCTATGGCCTTAAGATCTTATCAAAAGCCAAATGCTGCAACTGATGCACTGCGTGCATTACTGACACATCAAGGTTCATGGGTAGATTTAAATCAAGAGTATCAAAACACGCTTTCCTTTTTGCTAAATGAGCAGTTTGTACACCATACCTCGAATCGTTTCATCAAATGCTATAATCCAAAAGATTTTCAAGATGATTCCGCCAATCCCGATTGCGATAATCAAATTTACATTGAAGATGATTTTGACGAGGATTGCGATGATCTTGTTTGTGACAATTGTGGGCGTTATATTTTGCCAAATTCGCACAGCAAAACCCGATTTTTAGAGAGCACTGTCCAGCTCAATTTCCCTAAAATCACACAGTATTTAGAACGTCACCTGGGTGAACAACAATTGCACTTTTATCTATTGAGCAAAGGGGTTTACACAGTGATGAGCCCATACGGTATTGCCACCTTGGTTATACTCGATATTTGCACGGATCACCGCCATTTGACTATTGATAAATTGAAAGTCACGCCTACCTTAATCATCAATGCACGCGCTAAAATCCCATCAATGATCATTGATGTCCCTATTATTTCTGTTGCTGATATTATCCATAACCCTTTATCATTGACAGAGCTTATCAAGCAAACCTGCCAAACCGGTGTCTGCGAAGTGATCCCGAATTATTCAGCAAGCATCCTGCCTTTTCGAATGATCAGTTTAGCTGAACCGAAAATTGCACCTCAGGAAAAATATTTGGAAATTCGTATGGCAGACAACGGCGTGAGCATTAACGGCATTGTAGTAATTGGGCGCCAAGCCTCTTCGCGCCTGCTAATCTTCCGCTTATTGCTTGAACAATATTGGCAAGATTTTGAAGTGGCTAAGCCATCGGCGCAACATACGTTTTTAAACATCAATCAGCTGGCAAATTTAATGGAGCCTCATGTGGGCATGATTGAAGATTTAGAGCAACAAATCAGACGTCCATTAAATAAAATGCAAAAAGTGATTCAAGACACCCTAGCAGAGCAATTAGGCTTGCCCATCAAACGCCATGATGTGATTGAAACTCATGGCTGGCCTGGCTGCAATACCAAACAGGAATTTGGTTATCGATTAAACCCAAATACCTTACTTTTTCGAAAATGATGGCGCGACAGTAAGACGTTTAGGCTCTTTGCTGTCTGCTCCGCCAGTTTTAATTAATTTTCCCTCCTCTAATAATTCAGTCACCATATCTTCAAGCTTTTGGCGGCTTAAGGTATGAAATTCCACAGGTAATCTTGCTCGTTGTTTGTAAACCCCAGGCTCCCCGGTATGAGAAAATGGTAAATCTTCAATCGCAGAATCTTCTATGGCTTTCATCAAAGCATTTTTTAAGTAGTCGTTTGAAAATCCGCCGGTGGGCACAAACACCCCATTTTGCCATTCTAAATTGATTTCAGCTTGCATGGGGCCATAGTTTGCCTTTTTTCGACTTAATATCCGGGTGTTACTATTTTCTTGATTGGAAGGCTTAGAAAAATACCAGCGAGAACGCACCGTGTTATTCCATGCGGTTGAGCCACCGGTGCCAGTTTTACGTTGAATACCAGAATCCGATGGATGCGCACAAATCAGCACAGCACCATTAATGGCTCTGGCAATACGCGCACAGCAGTTTTGGATAAATTGGCGCACCTGAGAACGATTATTTTCATTACCTCCAAAGAGATCCGCTGCCGTATCTAAAATAACCAAATGTGGCTTAAAGGCTATAATGTCTGCGAAAAGCTCGTGATAAAATGGTGTGAGCTGACCGTTATCTTTGCCATCAAAGACCATCAATAAATTGTCATCGCCTACACGAGAAATCATTCGTAAATATTCTGCCAAATCCGCCATTTTGATATTGAAATACTGATTAATGGCGTACTGTCTACGCCATAATTCTGGCTCATCATCTTCACATAAAAGCGCATAGACTTTACTTTGTTTGATGGGGATATTGAGCCAAGAAGAGCCAGTAGCAACAGCTGTCATTAGCTGCTGCGCAAGCAGTGATTTTCCAACGCCACCATCACCATAAATAGCTGTGACATAACCGGTAGGTAGCCAACCATCGATCACCCAATCCCGATTAGGAGGTTGTTTTTGCCAATCAAATAAATTGACGGGTACTATCGTTTGTTTTTTCAGAGAGTCTTTAGAGGCTTGATTAATGAAATCTTGCAGCATGAGACCTTCTGCTTTGGCGTCAGCCGCATCCCAACCTTTATCTTTGTCAGCAGGTGGTTTTAAAATTGTGAGTGATGCAACATGTGGAAGTAGATACTCCGCTAATTGTTTTGCATATTGGACGCCTGGCTCATCGTTATCAGGCCATATCACAATCTGCTTTTTATAAAGCGGGGACCAATCCGTTTTATTCAGCAGTGCATTGGCGCCAAACATGGCAGTGGTTGCCGCAATCCCCGAGTGAATTAAAGCATCTGCTGATTTCTCACCTTCTACTATAAAAACCTTTTGGCATTTGATGATCCCTGGAATGTTATAAAGTGGTCGAACTTCAGGCGCACGATGGCTGCAGGTTTTAACATCCCAAGGCCGGTATTGTTTTCCATAAACAGTTTCATATCGATAAATGCAAGCAATAATCTTTTTATTCTCATCGTAATAATCCCAGCGTGCAGTAGGATGGCCCAAAAAATTGTTACGACAAAGATCCTCCAAATCATGACGTTCGTATTCACGCAATTTTCCCTTGAGATCTTCCGTTTCTTCATAATAGGTTTTAGATCTGATCCCAAGCCAATCTGAGATGGTTTTAATTAACTCTGGAAAATCATAACGTGTATCTCGATTACTGACGGCTGCCCACAGATCAATAACATCCCCACCTTCAGCCGTTGCAAAATCATGCCACATACCGGCCTTGTTACCCTCTAAATCAACTACGAGGCTCTCACCAGGGTTACCTTGGATATCACCCACATAAAATTTATTACGGCGAAAAACACCCCCTGGTAATAAGTAGGATAAAACGCCACGCAAATTTCCAAGCAGTCGCATCTTAATTTCTGACACCGGTGTAGAGGGTTCAGATTTAATGTCTTGCGATAGGTGCTGTGGCGCTGCGGTATTGAGGTTATACCAATCCTTTAAATCAATCACATTCTCAGCCATACGCTACCCATTCCAACATGTTTTCTGCCACCGACAGCTTTTGCATATAAAATAATTGGGATCTTTAGCTATTCTGGGCAACCATTCACTTGCTTGGCATGCTTTAAGAATATGTGCTGCGCGATCGGAATAGCGCTGTGCAATAGCTGCATCAAACTGGATCCATTCATGATGCAATTCTGAGGAGTCTTTGTTTAATATCGTCACAAGTGCCGGATGTTCATCGAGCTGCATATAGGCCATGTAAAGCTGCACTTGCGCAAAATAATGGGGATGAGATAAGGCTAGGCCGCGAGTCACACAATCACGCCAATATTTTTGATTCATGGTTTTACATTCCCACAGCGCTGGATAAGAAAAGCCAGTTGGACCTGAAAGCAATACGCCATCAATATGACCAGCTATTTTTCCACCTGCTATTTCAAAACCATATTGATCACCTTGCTTATTGCGCGTGCTTAATTCAAAACCGACCAACTGCATCCATGAGATAATTAAATTCTCAAGTAAATGCCCCATGGCAAATGTTTTAAGTTGTTTGCCAGTGAATTCATGGTCTGCTTTCGTACCCAGATATTGGTATTGAATACGTCTGTCACAAGCATCTCCCAAACTTGATGCACCCAAGTAATTTCTAGGTGTTTTGCGAGATTCGGATTGTTGCAACCCTTGCTCAATGAGTGCATTAATATCTTGCATGATTGAGCTCTTTGCTGATTTTCAATAAATCGCCGACGGTAATTTGACCAATGGCTTTATTAAGTCCTAAATCTTGCAGATGCTTCATCAATTGCCCGGCCAGATATAAATGCTCGCGATCATCATCTTGTGGAATCACATGTAAATGAGGCCTGATGTCTGAAGCGTTGTTAAATTGTATGCTATGATTATTCATAATTACCTCGTTAATCCTTCCATAACCATAAAATCTGATTTGAGAAAACGTGGGTTTTTCTCATCAAAATAAAGTTGCGTAATGGTTTTTTTGCCTATTGGGTGCACAGTAAAACCTGTTCGTAATGCATCCCGTTTTTGGAGTCTGGGACCAGGAATTTTTCTGCCAATTTTGATAGGGATATCGCTAAAATCGCCATAAATGCAAAAGCGATAATAGACTTGCCCATCGACGGTTTTTTCTTTAGGAAGCGCCATCAAGCCAAGGCTTTGCGCAATAAAGGCAACGTCTAAAGCTAATTGTTTGGAAGCGGTCGTGTATTCGAAGGTTTTATGCAGCATGTAACCATCGGTATCGAGTAGTCCTGCAAGAATTTCAGCGCGCGTTGTCTTGTCAGCCACTTTGTAAATTTTTGGAATGAATTTTTCAGCCGATAATTTATCGTAGAGACCAAGCGCTTTTAATTTTTGCGTTAATGGATTAGCGGCACCGGGAGGTGTACTAAAATAATAACTGTTGGCTTGATTACCTGGGATTTGATGGATGCGTACTTGCAGGCCCATCCTTTCTGAGATTGCAAAACAATAGGCGATGATTTCTGAATCTGGCGTTGTAATGCTTGGAGTCGCATTCTTAAAACACCCATCACCCAATAACAATCCTAAAAAATAGGGATCGATAGGAACGTCAACAGATGCTGAAAAATCAACGCTACTGCGATATAACAAATACACACTTTTAAAATGAGCGGATTGCTGAAAGTATTCCCACATGGGCAGTGTTTTGGTTTGCTGGGCAACATTGCAGCCTGTCCGCACTAAATGGATATAATCATTGGCTCCTGACAAAAAAGATGGACCTTTGATGGGACGAATTTCAAAAGCTTCTTCTAAGCTTTGGCGCATGTCGGTGAGTAACAATGGCTTACCTTCTGCACCCATTAATTCATCACCTATCTCAAGATATTCTTTTGATTTAAAATCACCGTTATACAGGAGCAATTCGTATGGTTTTGGCACATGGGTCGCCGGATGTTGACGCATCATAATCATCTCCATTAACGGTTAAGCCATTCAGGCAGATTGCTAGGAGCTACCGTCTGGCTAACATCTTGCCCCATTAATTTTCGGTAAATGGCCATATCTGGAGTGATAATCCCGGCAATTTTATTGCGATCTGGATGTTCACCTGTTGGATCAACGTCGATGCCAACTTTTACGATACAGATCAGACCGTTCATGCTGCTAATATCCTGCAACATTCTTTTTTGTTGAGCCTGCGGGGACTCATCTTTTGGAAGAATGCCATAAGCAGATTCAATAATTGCCCTCAACGTTGCGCGTCCCATTAATCCCCAAACATCTTCACCTTTTTCATTGCGTTTAGTGCCTTGGATCCCAATCATTTGATGGATAATGCGGCCAGAATATTCACGATCGATAATCGTAAAATCCATATTTAAATACACCGACTGACTAGACTTACTTTGGGTAAACCAACCTTCAGGACCATGACCACCCGGTTTAATACAAACGGAGGCTTTTAAGTTGCTGCCTGTTGGAATTAAGCTAAATCCTTGGTTTTGTGGGGCGTTATTTAAATCATTTAAAAATGAGTAATCCATATTCTGTCTCCTTGAAAATTATTGCTTGCGATGTTGTTTGATTTTGCTGAGTAGCCCTCCAAGATGAGGTGGTTCTATCACATCGAGTGCACCACTGCGGTCCTTGGCCGGGTAATCCCATTGATTGATGGTCTGACAGATGAAACAGCGTTTGGCGGGTTGATCTTCATTGGTTTTAATGCCGACCATGCTGATCACCTCATCCACAATGCCGGGGATCTCATTGGCGGTTTTGGCGCCTTCGCATTGCGGGCTCCAATGGCTGCGATTAAATTCATCGAAGCGTTGTTCTAAAATCCCAACGAAAATAATGTCTTTATTAGGGATGTGCTGAAACTGGTTGATCCAAGCAATCATTTCCTGAGCGAGTAAACCGTATGCTGCTCTTGTATCCGCTTTACCGCTACGCTCTGAAACGGCTTCTGGTTGAGACTTGGCCCATTGCAAACAAAGGCGTGAGGCAACCGTAATACTGTCGATAAAAACGCAGCTGTAGTTTTGTAATGCTTTTGGATCACCATACTGATTACAAACATGCGCATAATGTTTTTGGCTGTAAGGTTGCTCTGATCGGAGTGCAGGGTTAGGACCGCCCAACAAGCAGGCAATATCACGAGCTTCTTCCCAGGTGCGCACATTAATGGAGTCTCCGTTCCAGCTTTGAACGGCAAGCAATCCTGCCTCCATATCAATACAAAGTGTGGGTTGCTCTAAGGTGTTTAACAGACTCGTCTTTCCGATCCCAAATGGACCAAAAATCACCATCTTTACCCCGGTATGATTTTTTAAGCGCTCTTCAGCGCTAATGATTTTCAAGCTCATATTGTTTAATCCTCTTGAATTGAAAATTTGGGTTTACCGACTTGCACGGTCCTGGCTTCACTAAAGAAATTCTTTAAGGTTTCAGGCCACATCAGGTATCTGCGTTCATCAATGCTGTAATTGGCCTTGATGTATTGGCTGCGATCTTCAGCAGGGATTTTGGCGATGAGATCGGTTAATTTGCTTTGATCCCAAACCACTTTCTTAGGTAAATCAGCGGTGATTTTGTGGTGGTCTTCTATAAAATGGACTGTGCCGGTATCACGTCCATCTGCTTGCAAGGCATTTTTAGCTTTGTCTGCAAATTTCAGCTCAAGGGCATTATCTAAAATGCTCTTATGCCGTTTGACTTCAGCAGAAAGCCTATCGATACGGGCTTGCAGTGAAAGCAAATCGGTAACCGATAATTTGCTGATATCCTCTGTTTTTGCTTCGTCTAAAAAACATAATGGGATGATGTTAGTCATGGGCTTCTCCTTTGGTTGATGGTTTTATTCCGGTTTCAAGTTCCGTGTGTCCAACTTGGTTTAGGTAAGGTAATAGATCGATAAAGCAGGGTCTGAGCTGCTCTAAGATGCGGTAAATGGCAGCCCTGGACTTACCGGTTAGGCTTGCAACCTCAGTAATCGTGTGGGTTTGCAGCAAGGTAGCGAATTCCCGCCATGGCTCTGGCACCGCGCCAAGGGCTTGGGCAACATCAATGACAAAATCAAGATTTCTTTCGTGGGGATCTGGGATCGTATCAACCATCGCTACGCCAAAATCATCTACGATATCGAGCGATATGGTGGTGGTACGGCCACCACGTTTAATGCTTAACCGGCGCTGGATCATATTGTTTGAACGACGCGTAATGATCTGATCGACAAAGGTGCCAAGGCTGCTTTTTTCTTTGTTGAATTTGCTTAAGCACTCAAAGACTTCGCATAATAATTCCTGCTCAACATCTTCAATTTCTTCGCTAAAAAAACAGGGCATTTGTTTCAAACGCCATGCGTGATACTGGATTTGTTTGACGATGGTATTGTCCATCCCTGGGTAACGATTTCTCGATCTCATCAGCGGTCTCCTTGATTGGTTTGTGTCCTTCAAGAATGCCGAGAGGGGCTCTAATTCAGCAGGGACGCTAACTTTTCAAATAAGACCGCAGGCCAAGGATCAGCTCAGGTTTTACTGGGGGTAGGATGAGAGATTCAGATCGAGGTAAAAATAAATAAGACCGCGAAAATCAAATGTTGGAATTTTGGGGATATGAGGGGTGAAATGGCTGGGTTAAGTCACTCAGATTGGATGAGAGTAAAATGATAAAAACAGGATTTGGTTTTATGACATAGGTTGATTTTCTACTTCCCGTTCCCGTCTTCCCGACGGGAAGTGCTGTGGCGGGAAGTGATCGGGTATCTGCTAATTCATTGATATATATGGGTTTCCGGACTTCCCACCACTTCCCGTTCCCGTTTCTGCTTCCGGCCGGGAAGTGGTCGCAAACCCTTGATATATAAGCACTTCCCACTTCCCGCCGGTTGTATATATACATATCCAATGGGAATGGCTATGACCATTTCCCATGGATGGAAAATATATCGGGAAGAAGCGCGTCTCTAAAATCAAGCCACACCTTTTTGATCTTATTTTCGTCATTAGCCGAACAGCTAAAATCTATTTGCTGAACCTAATCTCTACTCAACAATATTCAATCGATGGGATCGCACATGATGGACGCAATACTCGCTTTTGATTTAGGAACACAAACCGGGTGGGCTCTGCTCACTAAAGGTCGTGTCTTTAGTGGAAGTGAGAGCTTTCATACTTCGCGCTTTAGTGGCGGTGGTATGCGCTTTTTACGTTTCAGACATTTTTTGGATTCCCTAAAACAAAAGGCGGACATTAAAGCTGTCTATTTTGAAGAAGTACGCAGGCATTTAGGCGTTGATGCTGCCCATATTTATGGCGGGTTCTTAGCGCATCTCACCGCGTGGTGTGAAGATCATGAAATCCCTTATCAAGGTGTAGGGGTTGGCACGATTAAGCGTCATGCCACCGGTAAAGGTAATGCGAGCAAAGAGGAAATCATTACCGCCATCAAGGCCAAAGGATTTAATCCTGTTGATGATAATGAAGCCGATAGCCTGGCGTTATTGCTATGGGCACAAGACAATATGGGAGCAGAACAATGAATGGCAAACGATTACTGGAGCAATCCATATCAACGATTGAAGAACGACAAAAAATGTATGGCTCGCCCAAAGAGAATTTTGAGCATATTGCTAAACGCTGGTCGCTTCTCTTGGGAATTACTGTAACGCCTGCCCAAGTAGGACTGATGATGCTGGATTTAAAGATTGCTCGGCTACAAAAGAACCCTGGCCATTACGATAGCCTGGTGGATGTCGCAGGTTACGCTGCATGCTTAAGCGATCTGCGATGAATAAATATTTTGTTTAGGCGAACACATTGATACGCAATGCTGAATATAACTCTCAAGCAAACAATACAAGGATTTATTGAGTGATAGCTGATTCAAACTTTCGCACAAAAATAGTTAACATGCTGCGGACGTTATTAATCGCAACGCTGAATAAAGGCTTGGTAACAGAAATAAATGAACGTGAAATAGGGTTGAATGCTATGGGTTAATGAGCGCTCGAGAGGTCACAACACAGATTACACCACAGGCGTGTCCTGGCATTGGTATGCACGGGTCCTCCCTGGCTATTAAGTTAGACGGGTGGCAGAGCCCCGGGATTTTACTAGCGTTAGAATTGGCCCAAACCTTGACACTTGACAGCAATATTAAAAGGAACAGGGGCGCATATGACT
>CALLKE010000267.1 GCA_938008555.1 uncultured Pedobacter sp. | reverse complement strand
CGTTAGAATGAAAAGTACCAAGGAGGATTTACTTGATTTCAAGGAATTTGCTAGTAGATACGGGGTGAATCTTGAGTAAGCACCTTTACAACGCAAAAGACGTTAGAGAAGTCAGAGAAGAATTATACAATGGTGTATGTGAACTAACTGGTCAGAAGACAGATTTTAAAGATACTGTACTAGATCATGACCACGATACACAAGCTGTACGTGGTGTTTTACACCGGCAATCAAATGCAATGCTTGGAAAAATTGAAAATAACTTTAAGCGGTACATCGGCTGGTGGTACAACTCAAGTCTTTCAGATTTTCTTCGTGCAGCCGCTGCATATCTTGAAAATTCTGCAACTAAAGAAATAGATATCTTGCACCCTTCATGGATTAAGAAATGCAAGGCAGAATTCAATAAACTAAATGAAGTATCAAAATCAAGAGTATTGAAAGCCATGAATCTTGAGGACGGTAAGAATTCTGCTGAAAGAAAAGCTATTTTTAATAAGGGGCTGTTGACAAAGAACTATACGTTTGATAAAATTGTTCAATTATGCCACACTCATAAAATTCTTAGATAGGAGAGCAATGAAATATACAGAACAACAAATCAGAGACATTTTTTCACTAAACAGGCTCGGGGTCGCTGGTGCTGATATCGCATTCGCAGTAAATGCAAGTAAATCTGGTGTTAATGAATTTCTAGCAAAACATAGAGAAGATAAACTAAAAGGACCAAACATTGTTTTCTTGGATATCGAAACAAGCGCAGCAAAGGTGTATGCATTTGGGAGACACAAACAATTTATCAATCAAGATGCAGTGATTGAAGAAGGCGGGAATATTCTGATGGCAGGAATTTCTTCGATTAAATCTGATCAAGTACTCATCCTGTCTTGTACACCTGACGAAGCCGAACTTGGAGAAGATTTTAATACTTGCCAAGTAATCCGCGAATCTTTAGAAGATGCTGATGCAATCGTAGCACACAATGGTAAAAACTTCGATATCAAGATGCTAGAAAATCGTTTTTCATTTCACGGCATTCGTCCTCTTCGAAAAGTACCAATTCTCGACACCCTTGAGATGGCTAAAAAAGCGTATCGACTCCCGAGCAATAAACTAGACTCGATTGCTGCGTATTTCGATATTGGCCGAAAAATTGATACTGGTGGAATTGACTTATGGGTACGTGTTCAATCAGGAGATGCAAAAGCTCTAGCAGAGATGCAAGAGTACTGCAAACATGATGTAGAATTACTGAAACGTGTTTTCCTTGAACTACGTGCTCGTGGTATTACTGCAGGTTTTAATGCTGGTTTGTACTATCAAGACCACAACCACCGCTGCAAGGTTTGTGGCAGTTCAGCTACTACATTGACTGGGAAAATCACGACCACTCCTGCTGGCGTTTATCATGAAGCGGAGTGTTTAGAGTGCGGTGCTTTTGGTAGAATGAAAGATAACATCCTCAGCAAAGAAAAACGCAGCACATTATTAGCATAAACTAAACCCTCCTTGGAGTTTTCCTTGGAGGGATTTTTGTCTCTAAATAAGCATGAAAGTGAAGACCAATGAAAGTGAAGATTAATAAATGTAAAGATGCATTGTTGTGGTACAATAAACATATTGGTGCAGAATTCAGAGTGCTGGAAATCGAGTATGATTTTATTCTCGCTCCGAACTCTAATAACGAGATCAGTGTAGTCAAAGCATACTGGGTCAGAACACCAACAACACCATCTACATTAAATTTTATTTACAGGGAGGATGCAGAAATTGTCGAATGAATTCAAACGAAGCTGCTACGATTTTAATACAATTGCAGGAAAAGATAAAAAAGTAACTAGACAAGATTTCTTGGATCAACAAGGGATTCTTGAATCAGAAGTCAAAGAACTAAGGGATGGAATCGAGGCAAATGATCTTAAAGAAACTTTAGATGGAGTGATTGACGTTCTTGTTGTCGCATATGGACATCTGCAAAAATTAAAAAATCTAGGTGTTAATGTAGAAGAGGCTCTTAAAAGAATTGCCGATAATAACCTGAGTAAGTTTATTAAAGAAACAGATAAAGAAAAGATTGCTGATGAAGCTGAAGTTGCAATCCGATCTAAAGGCACTCCCGGAGAAGTGTATCTCACGAAAAACGAACAATACGGGGTATGGGTAATTAAAAGACGATCAGATGACAAGGTAATGAAGCCGCTTAGTTTTGTAAGTGTTGATCTTTCTGATCTTTTAGTAAGGAGTGAAATTGAATAAAAAAGATTTATATATTGGGAAATCTGTTTGGTCTTCTGTGTACGGGAGATTAGTGATAACTTCATTCTCTAGTGAAAATTTTATTACTGCTCAAAAGCCCGGTTCTGGTTGCAATTTGCAGGTATCTATTTCTTCACTATACGAATCACCCGGAGAGTATTTGGAGAAATTTCAAAAACAAACCCCTTCTGTGGATGTTTTTACCCCAAAACAAAAATTAACTTTTACTACTCCACAAAACAAAGTGACAATGAAGTCTAGTGTAACTAAGCCAGATTATTACTTGCTTCCACATGATGCATTAAATGAAGTAGCTATGGTACTAGCTAAAAGTAAAGATAAATACCCTCCTGAGAACTGGAGAGATATCCCAAATTGGAGACATGAGTTTTATTCAGCGGCCATGAGACACATGCAAAACTGGAGAATTGGTAAAACTAAAGATGATGGTGAGGGCGGTTTAGGCACACATCACTTAGCTAATGCAATTTGTAATTTAATGTTTATTCTTGATAAAGAGTTGAAAGGCGATAACTAATGCAATATCCGATTAATGCCTCGATTGTAGCCGACAGTGTTAGTCCAATGGGAAACAGATTAACGACTTTTCAGTTGTCATATCCGAGATACCTTCACGCGGAGATACTTACACATAGATTATTTTCCAGAAATGCTCAGAGTTCAAGAGCAGTTCCTGTGGATAAAATGATACAATTCAACAGTGACCCAGTGGTTCCTTATGTTTATGGAAAAAATAAAGCTGGAATGTCTAGCAAAGAAGAAATGTCAGGATGGAGATTAGCGGCTACAAAATTAATATGGAAATACGCTGCAACAGGTGCATTTACGATTTCAAAGCTCTTATCTAGACTCGGACTACATAAACAATGGGCTAATCGTATTACTGAACCTTTCAGTACAATTACTGTAATTATTACGGCGACGGAATGGGATAATTTTTTCTGGTTGAGGGATGACCCTGATGCAGCGCAACCTGAAATTGTTGCGTTAGCTAGACTAATGAAAGACAAGCTAGACCAAAGCTTACCAGTTCAATTGGAAAAAGGACAATGGCATTTGCCGTATATCCATACCGTAACGACTGCAAGCAGGCAGTTGTATTACGATAGTGATGGTAACTCACTTAATATTGGCGAAGCTTTAAAGATTTCTGCATCTTGCTGTGCTCAGGTATCTTATCGTAGGCTCAATGAAAGCAAAGAAAAAGCAATAGAAATCTTTACTAAATTGTTTTCTGGCCCTAAGCCACATATGTCTCCGACTGAGCATCAAGGGTGTGTGATGGAGAATGAAAAATTTTCTCTTGAAGAAGTGCAACTTAATATGAGTGTACCGAAATTTGCTATTGGTGTTTCTCATATGGATCGAAAAGGGCACTATTGGTCTGGTAATCTTAAAGGATTTATACAATATAGAAAGTTACTAGAAGTTCAAGATTAAGCTGGACTTTTTAAATTTAATATGGTATAATGTCAGGTCACGTTTTATTTAGCCTTGGGCGAAAGCCCTTGGCTTATTGGGAGGTTAGATGAAAATTGTAGCGTTAGTATATATTAGTTATTCTGAATTACTTAAAATGTACAGTAGTGATGAGTTATCCAAAATAATTGATAATAAAGAGGCTTTAAACAAGCTTCTATGGGATTTAGGAATGGATACGACCTCACCTATGGAAATGCAAACAAGTACGCATAGGAATCGTTTTGGAGAGATTGTAGATGGTTTAAGATGGGTTGGTAATGAACGTATTGATTCAGAGTGGCTAAACTCGGGTTATGCAAGTAGGGCAGCTATTGATAAAAGTAAGAATAATAGATTGCTAAATGAATTTTACAGAAATAGAGGACAAACAGAATAGATGAAATATAATATTAAATTAGATTATAATAGAGATAATCTTATTGATGTAGTTGGCAGAAAAAGATTAAAAGATTCTTACATGATGAGTAATGAACTTTCTCCTCAAGAAAGATTTGCATTTGTAAGTTCTGAATTTGCATCGAATTCAGAGCATGCTCAGAGACTCTATGAGTATAGTAGCAGGCACTGGTTGTCTTATAGTACCCCTATCCTTTCCTTCGGGAGGAATAAACGAGGGCTTCCTGTTAGTTGTTATCTAAATTATTTAGAAGATACCTCAGAAGGTTTAGTTAATACATTGTCTGAAACAAACTGGCTATCAATGCTTGGAGGTGGTGTTGGGGTTCATTTCAGAATCAGACAACAAGGAGCAAACTCAACCGGGGTTATGCAGCACTTAAAAACATATGAAGTTTGTAGTGCTGCATACAAGCAAGGAAGTACAAGGAGAGGAAGTTACGCCGCATTCCTAGATATCAACCATCCAGAAATTATGCAATTTTTAGAAATGAGAAAAGCTACTGGAGATCAAAATCTTAAATCTCCGCATCTAAACCATGGCGTAAATATTACAGACAGATTTATGCAGCTTATTGAAGAATGTACAAATAATCCAGAAAAAGATGACTCATGGGAGTTGATTGATCCTAGTAATGGAAAAGTTACTGAAATAGTTTCTGCTAAAAAATTATGGGAAGCTCTTTTAGAAATTCGTATGCAAACTGGTGAACCGTATCTTTGGTTTATTGATAGGGCAAATGAAGGACTTCCTGAATATCAAAAATTAGCTGGATTAAAAAATCATGGATCAAACATTTGTGTGGAAGTAAGTCTTGCTACATCAAAAGAGAGAACTGCTGTTTGTTGTCTGTCTTCTGTAAACTTAGAGTATTTTGATGAATGGAAAGATAATTCAATATTTATTCATGACGTTATTGAAATGTTGGATAATGCTCTACAATATTTTATTGACAACGCACCAGACGCAATCTCACGAGCAAGATATAGTGCATATCGTGAAAGAAGTGTTGGGCTTGGGGCGTTAGGGTTTCATGCGTATTTACAAAAGAATAATATTTCATTTGAAAGTGCTCTTGCTAAATCGTGCAACATTCAAATATTTAAGCATATCAGAAAATATGCAGATTTAGCAAATGAAACACTGACTAAAGAAAGGGGACCATGCCCGGACGCAGAAGAATACGGTGTTAATAAAAGATTGAGTCACGTATTGGCCGTGGCTCCAAATGCAACTTCTAGTTTAATTATGCAAAATACTAGTCCAAGTATTGAGCCATACTCTGCTAATGTATATAGACAAGATACAAGTTCTGGTGCTTTTATTATTAAGAATAGATTTTTAGATTCTATCTTGAAATCTAAAAGTACAACTCTTGGATATAAGTGGTATGAAGATACGTGGTCAAGTATCATTGCTAATGATGGTTCTGTTCAACATTTAGAAGAACTCTCTATTATTGAAAAAGAAGTATTTAAAACTGCGATGGAAATTGACCAAAGATGGATTATTGAACATTCCGCAGATAGGCAAAAGTATATTGATCAGTCGATTAGTACAAATATTTTTCTTAGCCCAAAAACAGATATCAAATACTTGCATGCAATTCACTTTCTTGCTTGGAAAAAAGGATTGAAGAGTCTTTATTATCTAAGAAGCTCTAAATTAAGGAGTGCGGATAAGGTTGGTATGAAAATTTTACGAGAAAAATTAGAAAAGATACCCTTGGAAAAAATGACTCAAGATGATTGTCTAGCATGTGAGTAAGGAGAATTACGTGAAAACTAAAATAACGACAGAAAGAACTGAGTTTAAGCCATTTAAGTATCCGTGGGCATACACTGCATTTTTAGAATCTGAGCAAATGCATTGGATTCACACGGAACAACCTATGGCCGAAGACATTGCTGATTGGAAAAATAAATTATCTACAGAAAAGAAAAATCTACTAACACATATCTTTAGATTCTTTACTCAAGGGGATATAGATGTAGCTGGAGCATATGTTAAAAATTATCTTCCCGCATTTCCACACCCAGAAATTAGAATGATGCTTTCTAGTTTTGCTGCAAGGGAAGCTACACATATTGCTGCATACTCTCATTTGATTGAATCTTTAGGGATGCCTGAATCTACATATAATGAATTCTTATCTTATCAAGAGATGAGATTAAAACATGAATTTATTACCGAGTTTACCCCTGAAAATAAAACAATTGCAGAACAAATTGCAGTGTTTAGTGCATTTACAGAGGGTATGCAACTATTTAGTTCATTTGTAATTTTATTGAACTTTGCTAGACATGGTGAAATGAAAGGAATGGGGCAGATTATTGCGTGGTCAATGGCAGATGAAACACTTCATACAGAGAGCATGATAAAGTTATTTAAGGTTTACATCTCTGAGAATAGAGAATTGTGGAATGATGATCTAAAATCAAAAATATACTCACATGCAGCAAAAATGGTTGAATTAGAGGATGCTTTTATTGATTTAGCTTTTGGACTATATACTGGGGATGAGCTTTCCAAAGAGGAAGTTAAACAGTATGTCAGATATATTGCGGATAGAAGATTAATTTCTCTTGGTATGAAAGGAATCTTCAAGATTAAGGAGAACCCATTAAAATGGGTAGAAGGAATGTTAGGAGTAACCCATACTAATTTCTTTGAACAAAAAGTAGTCGATTACGCAAAAGGGGCATTAACTGGAAGTTGGGAGGACGTGTGGGGGAAGAAGTAAAATTATTTTCTGAGTATTTCAAATATGATCCTTCGGCTCCATCTTGTCTAAGAAGAATTTGTGCTATTTATTCAGGTAAAGATAGAACAACGCTTACATGCACAGAAGATGCTCTTGTAGGATACATAAGAAATGGTTATTGGATTGTAAAAGTTAAACAGAAAGCAGTATTTTTGTACTTTATTTAAAAATGATGAAAAAACTTCTGATATTCGCTTTTTCAGTATCTGGTTTAGTGGTTTTCGCACAGAAAACGCACACCGTAGAAGCTAAAGAAAATCCATATAACATTTCGAAAAAATATGGGATTTCTATAGATGAACTCTATAAACTAAACCCAAAAGTTAAAGATGGAAAACTTAATATTGGTGATGTTCTTGTCATCAGTAAAAAAGCAGACGAAAAACCTAAAAATACTGCAGAAAAACCTGTAGCTTCTATTTCGGGTAATGTTACTAAAATAGTTCTACAGCCAAAACAAACAATTTACGGAATTACCAAACAATATCATATTGCAGAAGCTGACCTTAGAAAACTGAA
>CALLKE010000266.1 GCA_938008555.1 uncultured Pedobacter sp. | reverse complement strand
ATGTGAGCGACCAGCCGCCGTTCGAGGCGATGGCGCGGCTGGGGTTGCAGATGGTGCAGGTGCCGTTGAAATGAAACCCATGGATCAGACGCTATCAGCAGCGCAAGAGGGCACAATGAATCAAGAAACTATTAACATGATCGCGGGCATCGCATTTAGTGTGTTCGGTTGGCTTGCCCGAGTGTTATGGGTCGCGGTGCGTGACCTTGAAAAAGACCTTGCCAAGCTACGCGAGGACTTACCTCAAACATACCTCCCCAAGCATGAGGCGCGTGATCTGATTGGCGACTTGACGAAAGAAATTCGCGACAACTTTAATCGTATTTTCACGCTGCTGGATAACAAGGTGGACAAGTGACCTTCGACCAAGCATTCGACAAGCTGATCAACCACGAAGGCGGGTACATCTTCAATCCCCACGACCCCGGTGGTGAGACGAAGTTCGGCATCTCCAAGCGCAGCTACCCGCATCTGGATATTCACTCCCTGACCCTCGCGGATGCCAAGACCATCTACAGGCGGGACTTCTGGGACCGGGCGCAGTGCGACAAGCTGCACCCCGACCTCGCGTTCGACCTGTTCGACGGCGCTGTGAACAGCGGCATCGGTCAGGCGATCCGGTGGCTGCAACGGGCAGTCGGTGTCGCGGACGATGGGGTGGTCGGACCCTTGACGCTGGCCTCGATCAACCGTGAGAATGACACCAGCGCAATCCGGGCAAGGTACAACGGGCACCGGCTGGACTTCATGACAAGGCTGTCCACATGGGACGTTTTCGGGAAGGGGTGGGCGCGGCGGATCGCGTCCAACCTTCAATCTGTAGGTAAGTAACCAAGGAACCATCATGGGAAACATCGTCATCATCCTCCAACTGATCCCCTCCATCATCGCCGCTCTCAAGGCCATCGAGGACGCCATCCCCGGCTCCGGCATGGGGGAGCAGAAGCTGTCGGCTGTCCGCGCCATGCTCGAAGTCATCGACGGCAGCATCAGCAAGCTGTGGCCGCAGATCAGCGGCGTGATCGGCGTGCTGGTCAACCTGTTCAACGCCACCGGCGTGTTCAAGAAGGGTTGATCGTGGGCAAGCTCATTGACTTCCTCGACCTGTTCCGCAAGGGCGCGGCTGTCAGTGAGCCCGCCCTGTGGAAGAACCGAAGCGCCCTGGTCCTGGCGCTCACCGCTCTCATCCTGACCGGGTGCCGTGTTGCGAAGGGGTTTGGTTATGACCTTCCCATCACTGAGACTGACGCGGCTACTCTTGCCACTGGCATCGCTGTGCTTGTGGGCCTGTTCAGCACCTTCGTCACCAGTGACAAGGTGGGACTTCCTCCAAAGCTGCCACCCGACGGGTTCCCCGCACTGGAGCCAGCCGTGACCTCGACGCAAACACACCCGAGCAACTGAAGGCGATTTCGCAACCCACCAAGAAGGAACCATAATGGAAACCATCGTCAGCATTATTGTCGCCCTGTTCGCAGGAGCCATCATCGACGCAGGTGCCGCGCTGAGCGGGAACCTCAAGCCTTTCTGCGAGAAGTACCTCATGGGTACTTATACGCCCGCTGGCCCCGATGTGTGCCCAGATGGCAAATGGGCGGCGCTAGTAGGTCTGCGCCCACAACCGAAATAACCCACCACCGCAGCGTAAGTTGCTAACCTTGAAAGAAGCACCATGACCCCCACCTTTGAACACAACGCAATGGATTTCGAGCAATCGCGTGAGCATGAGGGCGACAGCAAGTTGTTTGTCGTCTTCTACAAAGCCACTGAGCTTAACGAGGCAAAAAGCCTTGAAGCTGGTCGCCCAGTGCATGATGAAGTCGATCTTGTGAAGATCATCATCCCAGGGCAGCGCGACTCTGTAGTCGCCAAAGCTGACTACAGCTACCAGTCTCGGTTCCCCAAGCAATGGGCTCAGTTCAAAGCCAAAGCCGACCAGATCGGTAGTGGCACGCCGCTTTCGGAAGTTACGTGGCTGTCGCTCGCTCAAGTTGCGGACCTGCGCGCTATGAACGTCCATACTGTGGAGCAGCTGGCAAACTTGCCGGATTCAAGCGCGCATGTCTTCATGGGCTTCCAAGGGCTCAAGCAACGTGCTGCAGCATTCCTTGAAGCTGCGGCTGGCAATGCCCCCCTTCTGAAGCTACAGTCTGAGCTTGAGAGCCGCGATGCCAAGATTGCAGAACTCGAAGCAGCTGTGGCCCAGTTGGCCGCTGCGCACAAGAAAGCGCCTACGAAGGCTTAAGGAGTTACCATGTCAAGATACTGGACTGGTCTGCAGATACTAAACCAAGTAGCCGGTGAACTTGGTTTGAATACGTCACCCACGCTTGCTGGGGCGACGGATGTGCAGACCATTCAGCTTCTGTCGCTGCTCAATTCCGCGGGTAATGAGTTGATGCTCTACTACCCCTGGGAGCAGTTCCATAAGGAATGGGTCTTCGACACTGTAATCGACAAGGGCGAGTACCAGTTGCCGCCTGATTGGAGCTACGCCATTGACCAAACTCAATGGGACCGCACAGACCACTGGCCGCTGCTTGGACCGAAGTCTGCGCAAGAATGGGCCTGGCTTAAGGGCGGGTTGCTAGCCACAGCTCCCCGTCTGCGCTATCGCATTGTTGACAACCTGTTCAAATTGTGGCCGGTACCGTCTACGGATTCATCGCCAAGTCAATACACGATTGCCCAAGAGTACATGACTCGTAACTGGGTCATCGGTACCAATGATGTCACTGTGGATATGGTCACGAAGGATGCGGACATTGTACAGTACGATCCATGGCTTATTTCCAAGTTCATCAAGATGAAGTTCTATGAACTCAAGGGCTTTGACACGACCAATGTCCAAGCTGAGTTCATGCGCATTTTCAACTCGTTGACTGGTAAAGATACTGGTGCACCGATTCTCAACCTTTCGCCAAGACCGTTGAGCCAGTATCTTGGTCCCTGGTCTGTTCCTGATGGTTCCTGGAATGTGGGGCAACCATAATGCCATTCGTCGCACCCCCTCGTGCAGCAGTAAATAAAGTTGCTACTGTCCCGGCACCTACGGGGGGACTAAACGCGCGTGACGCTTTGGCAAACATGCCGGAAACAGATGCTATTGTACTCAACAACTGGTGGCCCGAGCCCTATGGACTTTCGGTTAGGCCTGGTAGTATTGCGTGGGCAAAAGATATTCCAAATGGTTCGGGCATGCTTGCCACTTGGAGTAGCCCATCAGGCGAAACAAAGCTCTTTACCGTAGGGTCGATAGACAATCCAGGCGGGCACGACGGGGCCATCTTCGACATTACTACGCGGGCTGATCCGCTTGATCCGCCACCCACTGCTGCGTACCATGGCATTGGTGATGCGGAGCCATGTACTCTGCAAATAGTTAATGATGCTGGTGCGCATCTATTCTTTGCCTGTGGTGAAAACACGCCAGCTGTGGTGTACAATGCCACTGGCTTCCATAAAATTCTTGTTGCAGCAGGCCCTGCGCCGGAACCACCTGTGGACTACACCTGGTATGACGGCCCCGGCGACAACACAAACCAGATGACTGCACATCAGGGGCGGATGTGGGCCACTGACAGTAAGTCTTCGGTAGGTTGGTATCTGCCCGTCGATGCCGTGTACGGGCAATGGGAGCCATTTGATTTCGGCCCGCAGTTCACGCTAGGCGGTGGTATCTGGTTCATGACCACATGGACCATTGATGATGGTAACGGCGCGGAAGACCACCTTGTAGTAGTGTCTACTGAAGGACAAGCGGTTGTCTACGGCGGCACTGATCCTACAGACATAGCTTCATGGTCACTTGTTGGTGTGTACACCGTCGGTCGCCCAGTTGGCACCCCGAATAAGGGATTTGTCAAAGTAGGCGGGGACCTCATTCTGCTTACACAGCGTGGCCTGGTGTCCATGGCCGGATTGCTTGTTTCTACCAAAGTTAATAGCGCGGTAAACGCTGTTAGCTCTGACAAAGTTCAGCCCATAATTGCAGAAGCGGTAACATTTGAGCCTGGACTGTTTGCATGGCAGGTGTTCTACCACCCAACGTCAAATTTATTTTTGGTGAACATGCCGCCAAAGACCACGGCTAGCACGGTCGTGCTGAATGATACCACTTCTGGCTACGGTAGTCTTGCGCAGCGTCAACTTGCTGCTAATCTCGTGGTAAACACGGTGCCATGGACTGCATTTACAGGTATTCCTGCTACGCACTGGGCCACATTTGAAAACGCACCGTACTTTGGCACAGCGGATGGACGTGTGTACAAAGCCTGGACTGGCTGGCGCGATGAAGTAGACCTCGACGACCTTAATGGCAAAGAGGTGCAGACCCAAGTGCAGCAGGCATATAGTTATCTCGGCTCCCCCGCTGTGCAGAAGCAAGTGGGTATGTACAGGCCTGGATTCTTGGTTGTTGAGCAAATAAACTTTGGTGCAGTTGTTGAGTACGACTTCATAGTGCGTAGGCTTCGGATACCTAGCGCAGGATTCGGGCAACCAAACTTTGATCTTTGGGACAATGCCTCAGCACTGTGGGACGGTGCGCTTTGGTCTAGTGGCGTTGTGCCAGACAGGCGTTGGATTCAGGCACAGGGACTTGGTGTTGCAGCATCGCTACGGATGTCAATGGCGAGTAAGTCAAAGATTCTTTGGGTTTCGACAGACTACAGTTACAAAGTGGGTGGACTGCTGTGATAGTCACAGATCATCAACAACGGCTGCAGGATTGGTTGTGTACGCGCCTGGAACGGTCGTGCTCCCCCAATATGCGCTGCATTGGTAACCGCAGTGGGGCGGCACTAATTGGTGTTGTTGGACTGGATGATTGGGATGAAGCTAGCGTACAGATGCATGTGGCAGGCTATGGCAATTGGTTGACAAGAGACCTGCTATGGGCTACGTTCGACTACGCCTTCAATGTAGCTGGTGTCAATGTAATTTATGGGTTGGTGCCTGAAGTAAATACTAAGTCTTTGCGGCTTGGTAAGCATATTGGGTTTAAGGTTGAGCATGTTATGCAAGATGCGCACCCACAAGGGGGCCTAGTCTTGCTAGCAATGCGGAAGAAAGATTGCAAGTATCTCGTTCAAGGAGCCCGCTATGGGAAAGAAAGCCGCAACGCCTGCCGCGCCTGATTACACGGCACTGGCTGAGAAGACTGCGCAGCAGAATCATCCAACGCAGAGCACTGCGCTTGGTACCAGCACTTGGACAAAAGATGCTGCGGGTAATCCTGTTCAAACGCAGACCTTGAACCCTGCAGATCAAGCTCGTCTTGACCAGCAGCGTGGCATCTACAGCGGGCTGCTGGGTCAAGCGCAGAACAGCATGTCCGTCCCCATTGACACCAGTGGCATGCAGCAGATGAATCCAAACCAGCTTGACCCTGGTTTCGGTGCGGTGCAGCAAGTCAAAGACGACTACTTGAACTTGATGCAACCTCAGATGCAGCAAGAGCAGTCCCGCATGGAGTCGCAACTAAAGCAGCGCGGCATTCCAATGAACAGCCCTGCGTGGATGAACGCCATGCGCATGCTTGAAGATGCAAAAGCACGACGCGGCTGGGAGGCAACGGACAAAGCAACTAGTGCCTATGGCGACATCTTCAATCGTGGTCTTGCGGGCAACACGCAGGCGAATTCCTCCCGCAATCAGCAAATGAACGAAGCGATTGCTTTGCGCCAGATGCCCATGGATGAACTCAAGCAGTACGGCGGATTAGTCTCCGGCCAGCTACAAATGCCTAGTTTCATGCCTGGTGCCGACTACGGGCAAGCCGGCCAACAACAATACCAAGCAGCGCTGGATGCAGCTAATGCAAAGAACGCCAGCAACCCATGGAACAGTGTCCTCAAGCTTGGGGGAGCTGTGCTTGGTGGTATGGCGGGTCCTGCGGGTGCAGCGCTTGGTAGTTCATTGGGCGGCATGTTGGGCGGGCTTTCCGGTAGTAAGTAAGATTAGGAGCAATCATGGCTGAGTTATTTGATCCTAATGTAGTTCCGGACTTCAGCGCCCAAACTGCTGTTGCTACGCGGCAGCGCAAACTTGCCGAGTACCTACGTGCTAATGCTGATAAACTGCAAGACCCACAAAGCCAGATGGTGGGCGGGCGGTATATCGCACCAAACGCTTTGGACTACCTCATCAAACCTCTAGCACAGGGCATTGCAGGTTATCAAAGTGGGGTGGCAGACCGACAGGAAAACGCAGGCCTACAAGCCATGCAACAACACGCCAATCAATGGCGCAGTTCCCTCCCGCAGTCCACCCCCGCTACACCGGGCATGGCACCTAACTACGTCATGGAAAGTCCAGAAGGCCAAGCTGGAACACCTGGGACACCATTTAAGCCGGTGCCGGTGGGTGATAGGCTGAAGGCCGCGATGGCCGGCATGGCTAATCCTCTGATTGCCAAAGAAGCTGAGATGTGGAACAAAGGTGTGGCGGAAGAAACCACGCGTGAAGACACGCAGCAAGCACGGCGGGATCAACTTGTTACACAATTGGCGCAACAAGCCGAATTGGCACGACAAAGAAGCGAGGATGCTAAGTACACCCAAGCCCAACAACTTGAGTTCAAGAAGCAACAGCTTGAATCTGAGAAGGCGCTTAAGCTGCTGGCGCTTCAAACCAAGGTGGATGTGGCTAACATCATGGCTGCGGCGCGTGCTGGATCGCATGGCGATGCTAATGCAGCGCGCCAGGAGCGTGCTGCTGAGCGCAACGCGGATAAGCTTGACAAGCAAGTTACTGATCTTAGCAAGCAAGCTAAGACTGTAGCGCCCATGATTCAAACTGCACGTGCGGTTCAAGAGATGCTTGATGCATACGACAAGAAACCTATTCCTGGCATCGGCTACGCAGCCAAGCTGCCCGGCGTTTTATTGCCAAAAGAAGGGGTGGTGAACCGCGCCAAAGTTAAAGGCTTTGCCAACGCAATGCTTCGCAACCAAGCCGGTTTGTCGCAGACACTCTCAGAAACCGAGAATGCGAACCTCGAACTGCTTGCAAATGGTAACTTCTCCGAAAAGGAATTCAGGGCTATCTGGCCCACATTGATGGACAAAATCAATGCAACCACCACCACTATGACTTCAGGGTATCTGCCTGAAGCAGTTGAGACTGTGCGTAAACGTGGCGGCATAATTGAACCAGTTGTATCCAAGCGCAATACGGGCAGTGCCCAAGGTGGTTGGAAGATTGAAGCGGTGAAATAATGCCTACATACCGTCTCACTGCCCCTGATGGCAAAGTCTACAATGTTACCGGCGAAGGTACCGGTGAAGAAGCACTGGCGCAGCTACAACAACAGCTCGCGAGCGCACCACCGCAAAAATCTGCACCGTCGGCCGTAGAGTCCCCGCAAACTCCAGCTGAAGACGAGCCAATGGGCGACCGTCTGAAAAGGTACCTTAAAGAGGCTGGTGGTGGCGCTTTGTACGCGGGGCAACGTGCCTCGGCAGGTCTTACCGGTATGCTCCCCCGCCCTGTCGAAGAGTTTCTAGTGAAAAAGGGACTTAGCCCAAGCCAAGAACAGCTTGATGCTAGCAAGAAATTCGTCGCAGACACTGGCCCCGCGTCAACTATTGGTCAAATGGGGGCGGACGTAGGCGTGCAGTTATTGCCTAGTGGCATGATTTCTAAGGCTGCAGTACCACTGACTATGGCCCGTGGTGTTGCAGCTAATCTTGCAGGCCAAGGGGGTCTTAACGCGGCATTGACGCCTACATCCGAAGGTCGTGGTGAAGCTGCAGTGGCGGGCGCAGGTGCTGCAGGTCTAGGCATGGGCGCCGCAAGAGTTTTGGGCGGACCACTACGTACTATGGTCTCACCTGAAGCCAAGAAGCTTATTGACGCTGGCATCCCGTTGACACCAGGCCAGGCAGTCTCCGGCCCTAATGCTGGCGTGGTAGCGCGCGGCATCCGGACAACTGAAGACCAGGTTGGCTCTATCCCGCTTTTGGGTGATGTTATCCGGGCTAAAGCTCGCAATGCTGCCAACGCGTTCAGTACAGGCGAAATCAACAAAGCACTGGCCCCGATTGGTGCTAAAGTTGAGGGCGTAGGGCATGATGCTATTGAAGCTGCACGAGATAAAATCAGTCAGCACTACAATAACGTGCTACCAGATATCCATGTGCCGGTTAGTGACTTGCACAACCTGGTGAACGATGCGCTTGTCAATATCAAGCAGACTAATCCCATGTTCAGCACTGCCCAAGAGGAAGCTATTTTGGTGTTTGATGGGCGTAGGATCCAAGAACTTGCAGCGCAAGGCGCTGATCTTACTGGCGAAACTGCAAAGAAACTAGATCAAGAGCTTGGTCAGTTTATTCGCAAGTACGGCAAGAAACAGTCTGTGTATGACCAAGACATGTCTGCGGCTTTCTCGGAAATCCGTAACCAACTCCGTGCACGGATGGTTGGTACCACGCCCGAAGCACGGCAAGCCTTGAAGGATGCAGACAAGTCGCGTGCTATGCTGCAATCAATCCTAGATGCTGCAGACGAGGGTACTGGGGAGTTCACAGCCAAGGCTTTGAACAAAGCTACAGTTAAGGCGGGGGGAGCTGATAAGTTCCGACAAGCTGCTGCTAGCGTGCTCCCCACAATAACGCCAGACTCCGGCACTGCAGGTCGCACGGCTATCAGCAACCTGGTTTCTGCTCCCGCGTTAGGCGCTGGTGCTGCAGGTATGGCAGCGGGGGGCATCGTGCCAGCAGCGCTCGCAGCGGCTGGTGCCGCATCGCTGTACACCAAGCCTGGCATGGCCGGGCTCACCCAAGGCGCTACACCTATGGTAAATGCCCTGCGCAATAAATTGGGGTGGAAAGCCATGACGCCTGAAGAATTCGAACAACTTGTACAGTTTACTACAAGTCAACCCATCCGCGCTCGTTTCAATGCTAAAGGGGATTAATCATGCCGCGCAATAGTTCTGGTATTTACACGTTGCCTGAGGGTAACCCCGTTGTTCCCGGCACCATTATTGAGTCCACTTGGGCCAATACTACGATGGACGACATTGGGGAAGCGCTGACGGCTTCTCTCCCCCGCAATGGCACAGCGCCCATGCTTGGTCCATTGACTTTGTCTGCGGCGCCTATTACGCAAGCACGCCAGGCTACTACCAAAGAATATGTCGATCAGTTTGTGGCGTACTCGTCTGGCATGCCAATCGGTGCCATTGTACCTTACGCCGCAGCAACCGGGCCGAACGGCTGGCTCAAATGTAACGGGCAACTGGTAAGCCGTACTGCCTACGCTGATCTATTTGCAATCATTGGCACTATCTACGGTGCTGGTGACGGCGTGCTAACTTTTGCAGTACCAGACTTGCGGGCTGAGTTTATTCGCGGGTTTACTGCCGGACATACGCTTGGTCAGCATTATCCCTGGGTGCTGGGCGGGCATACCCACAGTGTAACTGATCCAATGCATGCGCATTCTACTGTGGGGCATCGTCATGCGTTGTCTACGGACCCGCATGCGCATACTGTTACGGACCCAGGTCATACGCACCAGTTTGAATATGCTGCAATGAACGGCACTTCGCCAGGCTCTGGTTCTTTTTCAGTAGGTTCTTCAGCGCAGCAGGCTATGACGCAAAGTGCTACGGGCCTGACTGTTAATAGTAACCCAAGTGTATCCGGGCTGACAGACTGGCAAGCGCCCAACACCAATGCTAGCGCCTCTGGCATAACTGTGAATGCAACGACCGGCGTTGAGAATGCCCCACAGCATATGGCAATGGACTACTATATTAAGGCTATCCAAGATAGCTCTAGTGCAGTTGTGCCTACAGGGTCGGGGCAACGGTTCCTTGGTTATTTCTCCGCTGCAGCTGGGGAGCTGCCACAAGCAGTCTACCCCACGTTCACGTTTGAACCAGGGGACACGTACGAGATTAGTGTGTCGGGTAGTATCTACGTGTACAACCCAACCACGTTAGTTGGCAGCACTACAGTTGTGGCTGTTGGTGACTTCATTACATGGGTAGACGCGGCTAGCACTGATCCGTCTGGTTGGTACCGGACGCTTGCAGCCACTGCAGCTACTTCGGCAAGTGCTGTGACGTTCAGCCCAAGCGGCACTGTGTCCGCCACCAACGTACAAGCTGCCATCCAAGAAGTAGCACTAGAGGCGAATAAGGGCTTGGACCTTACCAGCGTCAAAGACTTCGGTGCTGTGGGCGATGGTGTAGCCGATGACACCGCCGCAATACAAGCGGCGATCGACTCACTGCAAAGCACAACCGGCGGCCAAGTGTGGCTCCCCCCCGGTGACTACAAGATCACGTCGAACCTACTTATCTCGTGGCCTACGGTGGGCGGGAAAGTTCACAAGACCACGCTTGTGGGTTCTGGTATTAACGTGTCCAACATCCTAGACTACCGCCCCGGGGACCCTACTGGCGGTGCGGTGTCTATTGACTTTTCGGCGTGGGGTAGTGGTGGAGTTGATACTCGATACTTCACGCTTGATATAGGCAACTTCTCCCTCATTAAGATGGTGAATGCCACGACTGTGAACCCAGGCACTGGGGTCTACACGCTTGGTACTGGTAATGGTGTGTACTTGAACTTGGTCGTGATGCTTGGCCAAATCCGCGGCATTAGCATGCGTGGGTACTATAACTCTGTGAAGGCCATTGATACACTCAATGCCTCTTACAGGACCATTAACGCGCAAGACTGTTTCATCGGCATCGCGTCCACCCCTGGTGCATTTACGCAGCCAAACATCCTTACTGTTGACAAGAGTGTCTTTGCAGCGTGTGCATCTTGGGGTGTGTATACTAAAGACGGTAGCCCCATTAATGTCATGAACAGTACATTCCAAGCATGTGGGCGTATGGGTTACGCATCTGGAGCTATTGGCTATGAGGGGGGCAGTGTCTATACCGTGGGTATGAATGTTACGGGCTGCTACTTCGAGCACAACCGTGGTGCCGCTGACATTCTGCTGCTCGACCCGTCTGGGGTGACTGAGGTTGCCACGAACACCATACTTGGCTGTATGTTTATGCGGCTCGATAGCGCATTCTACACGACGAACTGCATTAGCGTCTACAACAGCCTATCGACTGCCCGCGTCACAACCAATGTCATTGGTTGTGGTTTTTCGCAAGATGGTAGCTACGTACCCAATGCTGCGCGCAAATACATCGTTGCGTCTGGGGACACGACGGGTGTCCGCATCCCCTCGATGGGGAATATGTACGAGAACTCGACCGAGGCTCCTACTGACACCATCGAAGAACCGGGGTTGAACACGACGAACAGTTGGCCTCTGCGCCAGACGTTCGCGGCGATGACGCTTGGTTCTGTGCCGATCACCAACCCTCCCGGTGGGACTACAACGTACCTTCGTGCAGATGGAACCTGGGCTACTCCTGCAACTGGGGGAGGTGGGGCGCAACTCAACGTGGCCAACAACTGGACGGCCCTGCAAACTTTCAATGCGGATATTCGCACTCCCACTTTTGGCACTGTCGTCGGCTACGGGGTGGCGCCGACGGTCACTGACACCTACGAGAACGGCGATGCTGCGTTCCGATGGCTGAACACGATCACCAAGAACCTGACGCTGGGCGAGAACCTCGTCTGGAACGCGCTCACGATCCCTAAGCCGACAGGCGGCACCACCACCTTCCTTCGTAATGATGGTACCTGGGCCACGCCGCCTGCTAGTGGAGCTTCGTTAAGCGTCGCGAACACCTGGACTGCCAAGCAAACATTCAGCGCCGAGTGGGCTACCTCGGTTCTGCAAACCTTCGACGTAGCCAGTGGAACGCCAGGGCTTCAACCGCTGACGGACAATCAATCGCAGCTTGGCACCGCCTCTCTACGCTGGAAACAAATCTACACAAAGTTGCTGGATTGCTCAGGTGACTTCAAATGGGGCGCTTATACAATCCCGGTGCCGACAGGCGACATTACAAAATTCTTGCGGAATGATGGCACTTGGGCAGCGTCAGTGCCGGGCGTCCAGCAAGTTGGCGGCATTCGCAAGACGACGGGAACGAGCATTGGAGCTCTCGCAGGCGGATACACTTCGATCGTTTCGTATCAGTCGGCAGCTTACACAAACACGGCGGGAATTTCTCACAATCTGACCAACGGCACGATTACGTTTTCTGTCGCCGGAGACTACAATCTCATCATGAATATACTGGCACAGTATGACGGAGACACGAGTGATCGGTTCTTCGGCCTTCGCTTGTGGGATGCAACTAGCAGTGTAATTGTAGCTGCAACCACCGTCGGAGTAGCTCCGAACACAACGGCTCTTTCCGAGAGTTTCGTTCTCCCTGTCACGATTGCAGCCGGGCGACTAACCCACGCGCTGGTCATGCAAATTGGAGATGGATCTACCTTTGCTAACTTCACTGTTGGCGCAGCCACCCTAGCGGCGACTTCCGTTGGGCCCTTGTAGCCCAGTAACAGGCGGCCGTAGTCGCGTTAAAAACAGGCGGTATAGGGGTATATTGACATTAAGTTTCGACGCGATACGGACGCGATGAACGTCCTATTTACATCCTCGAAACGACGTCCGAAACGACTTTCGGACTGCTATTCCTCCCCATAATAGCAAAAGCCCCTAGAAACTTAATCCTAGGGACTTTGTGTATTGCGGGGGAGCACTCTAGACTATGATTGCTCAGATCGCCTCCCGCTGCTTCTGGGTCATGGCGCGGTTGTCTTCGTTGCGCTGGTTCATGGTTGCTCCTTCAGTGCGCGGATAGCGGCGGCGGCGTTGTGTGCGTTGTTCCACCTGTAACACTCCAAAGCAGCCCGCTCCAGCGCGGCATTGGTGGCGGCTTTCACTTCATCAGACCCATACAACGGCTCCCAACCATCGCCCGGTGTATAGCCATCCATCACTTTGATGACGCTCTCGGTGTCTTTGTAGCGGTACAAAATTGGGTTCATTGCCTGTCCTCCGGGATCGGGCCGTACCAGCGTTCACCTTCGCCAACTAGGTGCGGGTTCAGTGGAATTGAAACATTGTGGCAAGTGAAGCGGTACGGGTTTTCGTCGCCCTCGTCACAAAGCCACAACCCCGGCACAGTCGGCGCGTCGTGCCATGCTGGCGCAGTTGCTGGTGGGTGCAGGTAGAGTGGCCGCGCTTTTCCTGACGCATCGTTCTCATCTGCCAAGGTCTTGTCGGTTGATACGTATTCCTGCTCCACTCCAGAGCGGCCAACGTAATGAGCAAGCCACGCAACAGGCTCTGGCGCAGTTGCTGGCGCAGGGAGCCTGTTCTCAACAACGGCCCTTTCCGCCTCTGTCAGTGAAGCTCCCCATCCGCTGAAAATGAAAACAGGCTCTACCCCCGTCTGTGCTTTGTACGCATCCGCAACTGCTTGACGCATCAGGTAATCAGCGCCCTCAGCAACGCTGTGGACTTCTCCTATCTTGCACTCCCAAATTGTTGTGGTCATGGTGTCTCCTTGATGTCGTGGAAGGCTTCGGTTTCAGATATAAGGGCATCACGCCACGAAAGATTGACGTTTCCGTTCA
>CALLKE010000265.1 GCA_938008555.1 uncultured Pedobacter sp. | reverse complement strand
ACTTCAATAACACATAAATGACTCAAATCAAACTATTTTAGAAGCGATTGCCCTGTGTGGGGAATAACCTTTCGGCATCATGACCCGTTAGTTAACAAATGTTCTTTGACTATTTATCCTACTTTTGAGGACAATTTAATTTAGCTTTTGGTGCTGTTAGTAGATTTATATCCATTGTGGATTTGAGTAATTGAGAGTTAATCCTAACCCTAACCCTGAATCTGTGGTACCAGATTGAGGACATCCTTATAAAATGTTATGAAAACATATTTGGCTATTCTTGATTTTATATTGTTCGTGTTTACAACTACAATGGGGGTTTTTGATTATCTGTTTACAAAAGAGCCATGGAGAAGTAAGCTATTGCGTCATGCGGATAATATAGAAAGTAAAATTGTAGCGATTAAAGAAAAGCCCATCACTGTCACATTTATAGCATTTTCTCAAATGCTTGATAAGTGTCTTAAAGGATACTTAATAGTATTTCTAGGCGTAATGTTTTTGGATGGGGCTCTATGTAAACTTTTTAAAACAGAATTTGTTCTATCACGACTCTTTGTGTCGCCTCCATTGTGCATCTTTTTTGGCACCGTTCTTTTAATGAGCTATTCTACTGAATGGATAGTGGAACCGAAAGGGATTCTTGGGAAGATTGTTAAAAACTGGCAGACTCTTTTATTGCTTCTATTTCCGAGCGTACTTTATATTATATTCCATTTTTCAGGTAATGGTATGGAAAATCAACTCCATCATAGCTATTTGCAGTTCAATATTTTGTTTAACGGTTCGCTTTCATTTGGCTGGTATTTAGCTGCTGTTCAGCTTTTATGGACTGTACTTATTGTACTCGCCCAAGTGATAACCACAGGAAGCATGATTTGCATTGGATTAATACCTTGTGCTGGATTGCTGCTGTATAGAAGCTTTTTGAGATTTGCCTTCAATTTTGGGGATAAATTGAGGTGGTGGACTTTGATGTTAGTTAATGTAGTTTTTGCTGCTTTTATGGTGTATTTATTTGGATAGGTTTCTTATGGAATTTTTTTTATAGCCTTTATAGGCCTCATCCACTATGTTTAAGTAGCTTAACAAGCAATCTCTCACTTTTTTATAGTTTATAATTGCAATTACTTAAAACAAGACACTTCATTAAAGCTAGGGATGTTGCTGTTCGTGGTAGGTTGTGATAAGAATGAAGTAGATGTAATTACTTCCTCATCTCAGCATAAATCTGGCTACGCGAGCGGCTATTGAAAACTATTTGGATCAATTTAAAAAGCAGAATTTTCCTTCTCTTTTTATGTGAAATTTATTGGACTTATGAACGAGTCGTTGTTGCACTCTCCCTTACTTAGAACCTAGTGTACAGGGAAAATTGGAAGATTGTTAATTTTTAATAAATACCAATTGGGGTTGTGTTCTTAAATGTATGATAGTTTAGAGTTTTTGGAGTGCATGACTAATTTGAGTGCATGCCAGTGATATATTAGTTTCGTCATTGTCGATATCTCATTTGGATACACTACCCTTGATAATGTTAGATCGATCCGTGTAATGGAAAAATTGGGTATGAAACGTGATGTGAATGGAGACTTTGCTCACCCGATTTTGCCATTAGATCATCCTTTGTCTAAACATGTTTTGTATCGGACCGATTGTCTTCGGTATTGCTTTTTATCTTCGCGTGAGGGATAGAAACGGAAAGCCCACAGTGCAGCACAGCGAGGACTTGCAGTGTATAGCCCGACCCAAAGGGGCACGCCCAAAAATGGATAGCATGGAATTTAAAATAAGCGAAAGATGAAAATAGTTGAGGTAAAACACCCACTGGTAAAACACAAATTAGGTTTGATGCGTGCAGGTGATATTAGTACGAAAAGTTTTCGTGAACTGGCTAGTGAAGTGGGTAGCCTACTTACTTATGCGGCTACTGAAGATTTGGAGACGGAGAAGATTACGATCGATGGCTGGTGTGGACCTGTTGAAGTGGAGCAAATTAAAGGCAAAAAAATAATGGTTGTGCCTATTCTACGGGCAGGTTTGGGTATGATGGATGGTGTGTTGGAAAATATCCCGAGTGCACGTATTGGCGTGGTGGGTATTTACCGAGATGAGGAAACATTGAAACCTGTTCCGTATTTCCAAAAGCTAATTTCTGATATTGAAGCCCGGGTGGCTTTGGTGGTTGATCCTATGCTAGCTACTGGTGGATCGATGATCGCGACTATTGATCTCTTAAAAAAGATGGGATGCCGACAGATTAAAGTGCTCGTATTGGTTGCTGCACCTGAGGGAATTGCTGCTTTAGAGGAAGCTCATCCGGATATTGAACTTTATACGGCTGCGATCGATCAGAAACTGAATGAAAAAGGATATATCATCCCAGGTTTGGGTGATGCGGGGGATAAATTATTTGGAACTAAATAGAAAATATGAATCATCGTACTATTGGAATTGGTGAGCGGCCGTCGTTATTGCAGATGATTCCGCTAAGTTTTCAGCACCTTTTTGCCATGTTTGGCGCCACGGTTTTGGTGCCAGTGTTGTTCCATATTAATCCTGCAACCGTGTTGTTATTTAATGGGATTGGTACACTACTTTATTTATTCATTTGCAAGGGGAAGATTCCTGCTTATTTGGGATCTAGTTTTGCTTTTATTTCGCCTGTACTGCTATTGCTTCCTTTGGGCTATGAAGTGGCTTTAGGTGGATTTATTGTTTGTGGACTAGTGTTTTGTTTGGTTGCATGGATTGTTAAAAAAGTGGGTACAAGATGGCTTGATGTGCTATTCCCACCGGCGGCAATGGGGGCTATCATTGCAGTTATTGGCTTAGAATTAGCGGGTGTTGCTGCAAACATGGCGGGGCTGCTACCTGCTGCGGAAGGAACTGTCAATACACAATCAGTGATTATCGCTTTGATAACATTGGCTGTTACTATCCTGGGTACTGTATTATTTCGGGGCTTTCTGGCGATTATTCCAATACTGATTGGTTTTCTAACGGGATACGTGGTTGCGCTTTTGATGGGCATTGTTGACTTAACATTAATTTTTGAGGCACCATGGTTTGCTCTTCCGACGTTCTATACTCCGCGTTTTCAATGGTTTGCCATTCTGACAATTTTACCGGCAGCACTCGTTGTTATTGCCGAACATATTGGCCATTTGGTGGTTACGGCAAACATTGTTAAAAAAGATTTAGTAAAGGATCCTGGTTTGCATCGATCCTTGTTTGCGAATGGTATTTCCACGGTCATATCTGGCCTTTTTGGTTCTACACCTAATACGACGTACGGGGAAAATATTGGCGTGATGGCTATAACCAAAGTATATAGCACATGGGTGATTGGTGGGGCAGCAGTTTTGGCTATTTTACTTTCATGTGTGGGCAAGTTGGCAGCAGTGATTCAAGTAGTGCCAACACCGGTAATAGGTGGAGTATCACTATTACTGTATGGTGTGATTGGTGTTTCGGGGATTCGATTGTTGATCGAGTCTAAAGTGGATTATAATAAGGCGCAGAATTTGATATTGACATCCGTCATTTTAATTATTGGAGTGAGTGGAGCCGAAGTTCATATTGGCACAACGGTGTTAAAGGGGATGGCATTGGCTACTGTGGTTGGGATTATACTGAGCTTGTTGTTTAATCTGCTACGGATTTTATTTCGTGAGGAAGATGTAATTCGAGACGTTTAGTGTTTAAAGCAATGTTGTCTACAAATATGTGTGATAGCTCATGGTAGTTCTCAAACTGGTATGTTTTATACACGTGTATCAGTTTTATAAATTCTAATTATTTCGATTGAAGATGGAAGCTTTTTTGGCGGGGTTCTCTTTAAGCTTTTCTTTGATTTTGGCTATTGGCTCTCAAAATGCGTTTGTTTTGAAGCAAGGGTTGCGTCGTGAGCATGTTTTCTGGATATGCTTAACATGTGCTGTTTCAGATGCTGTTCTTATTGCTTTAGGGGTGTCTGGGTTTTCTTTAATTGTTGGAAAATTACCCTGGGTAGAGCCTGTGATGCGCTATGAAGGAAGTGCTTTTTTGATTTGGTAGGGGGCTAGAAGTATTTGGACAGCATATAAGTCTTCTGGGTCTTTAGTACCAAGTGAGGTAGCTACCAGATCATTGGTAGCTACGTTGAGTACTTGTTTAGCATTGACTTGGTTGAATCCTCATGTGTATTTAGATACCGTATTTTTGATTGGTTCTATATCGACAGAGTTTCCTGATCAAAAAATTGCCTTTGGTTTAGGTGCTACATTTGCTTCGCTCATATTTTTCTTTAGTCTTGGGTATGGAGCATCATTATTGAGACCACTTTTTGCCAAACCATCCGCTTGGCGTGTTTTAGAAATCATCATTGGTATTACGATGTGGATGATTGCTGCAAAATTATTGTTGGGATAAACTATACTTTCATAGCGTCCATTTTTCTCCATGTGTAAGATGGATTTATCCTTTCTGTTTGTAGCATTTTTTAAGGCTACAGACAGGAAAGGATATTTTTTACCAAACCTTGCTTAGTGTGAAGTGTTCTATTGTTGTAGCGTAGTTAACAGTAGAAGAAGTGGATGACGATGGAAGTATATCCAAATCCACTCGGGCAGCAAGGCCAAAAGAAACCTCTAAAGGCCCAGTAGAAGTAGAATGGCCGCTGTTTAATCTAATATGAGCATTGTTGACTCCTGGACAATGGAGGATATAGTCATCGCCAGTTAGTTCTACTAGAATTGGTAGCGAAATTTCTTTCAAGCCTGTATTGGTAGGCCCTGATATTTTGGCAATTTCTATAATAGGATAGTGATTTTTGGGTGATTGATCAGTGGAGAACTTTTTTTTGATGTACAAGGTAAGTGTTGTTGTCACTGAAAAATTAGCTGAGGGTAGCTCTTGTGCTGACTCTAAAGAAGTATGAAGTAATACATTTAGCCTCAATAAGGTTTTTGTTTTATCTAAAAAGCGTACAGGCGTGCTATAGGAGGTTGGTGAAGAGGCAGTTGCTCCTTTATTTTCTCTTGTCTCAATCTTGGCTTGTAGTGCATCTGAACTGGTAAATAATACATATTCATGAATCATTTTGTTGCGTATCCCTTGAGCTGTGAAATAGAGCTCTTGGCCATTCCATTCCCAGGCACCGTTTTGAGGAGTGGTTAACAGCTCTCCTGATTCAAACTTGAGGAGGGGAGAGGTTGGCGTACCACTTTTGGTTGTATTTCGAGTAGTTTCTATATATGTTTTGGTGGCTCTCTGTGAAGGAACTTTATTATCGCTGTTGGCCGCTAATGTAACATCTGTATCAAACCCCTGTAATGTATGTACAGCGTGTGTATGCTCCTTGTCTGCTTTTGACTCCAATGCTTTGTTTGTAGACATGGAGATGGGTTTATTGATATCAGCAGTATTATCTACATTGGCCAAGCCTATTTGTTGTTTAGTGACCTTGTGCGGGTTGCTCCGATCCTTCAAGTGACTATCAAGAGTTGATCTGTCTGCTTTTAAATCCAGTGCTTTTTGGGTAGCTGTTGAGATGGGCTTGTTGAGATCTGTCGTATTGTCGACATTGCTCAACCCTATTTGCTGCTTAGTCACCTTATGTGGATTATCTTCACTTTTTGAGTGTGTATCCATTGAGTCGGGGAAGATCGCAAGTACATGATTGAGCTGTCCTTGCAATTTGCCGAATGCATCGATGAGCTTATCTGTAGAAGTGATTGAATCAATTGGTTTCTGTTTATTGACGGTGGGAATCACCAAATTGGTTAAGGGCTTGTTTGTGACGGCTGTTGCAGTTAAAATAGTATTGCTATAGCTGCCGGTTACCTCACCTGTAAGTGCAGTGGTCTTATCAAGCTTACTGCTTAGTTTTGTCGTTATTGTTGTAGCGAAATTAGCATCCTCTCCGATGGCTTTAGCTAGTTCACCCAAGGTATCTAATAGATCGGGTGAACCATTAACTAATGAGGTTAATTTATTATCCACATATGTTTTGATGGCTTTTTGTGAAGCAATAAGTTTATCACTGTTAGCTTTTAAGGTAATATCTGTATCAAATCCATGCAACTCTTCCACGCTATGCATGTGTGCTATTTCTGCTTTTGAACTTAAGGAGGCTTTATCTATTTTCAAATCCAATGCTTGCTGCATGATCCTTGAAATAGGTTTATCTACATCAGCAGTATTGTCTACTTTATCTAAGCCAACTTGCGCTTTTGTGACCTCATGTGGATTTGATTTATTATTGAGATGACCCTCGACTACTTGCTTAGCAGCCTTTAAATCGAGTGCGTCTTGTGTGCTTGTTGAGATAGGTTTATCGGCATCAGCAGTATTGTCTACTTGACCCAAACCTATTTGTGCTTTGGTAACCTGATGAGGGTTTGTACTACTCAGGTGATAATCGATCGTGGCTTTATTTGCTTTTAAATCGAGTGCATTTTGTGTGTTTGTTGAAATGGGTTTATCTATATCAGCTGTATTATCGACTTGATCCAAGCCCACTTGTGTTTTTGTAACCTGATGAGGGTTTTTTTTTTCTTCAAGATGATTTTTAAATAATTCTTCATCATTTCCTTTTTCATCTTTTTGGACAAAGGAGTC
>CALLKE010000264.1 GCA_938008555.1 uncultured Pedobacter sp. | reverse complement strand
CAGAGCCTTTGATGAGCATTAAGAGGAAATATTGAATTTGTCTAGTTGATAGTAAATTTGACTTGCATAAAATATAACGACATGATTTTTAGTCACAAAAAAAGGGGGGGGATATGAGCTGGAAAGAAATAATCATCGAAGCAATAGGGTGGCTTTCAACATTAACTTTTTTAATTTCAATTATTTCATCTAAAAGATTGCGTTTACATGATTTAGGTATGTTTACATCCTTAACCACTGGAGTTTATGCTTACTACCATGGGGCAACAGCTATTTGGGTTAAATGGGTGATTGCCTTTTTCTTTCATTTATATATGAGCCGAAAAATTAGAGTTACAGCTGACGCTTCTGGATAATCTGAACGATTTTTTTCTGCTTTGAGTACTTAGTTTAACTGTAAAAAATGTTTACAGTTTTAAGTGTAAATCAATATATTCGATTTGGCGCTGAGGTTTTACCTTTTTACATGGCAAAAATTCTAACATGCGAAAATAATACATATCTTTGTTAGTATTCGACCTAACAACAAACATCTCAAACTTCAATAAAACGATTTTTTGAAATTGAGAAGAACAGGTCGTTATGAAAAATGTCCCGCTTTTTTGTTAATCAGACTTTTGACGCAATAATTTAAGAGATGTTTTAATAGTGAAACTCTTCTTAAAATAGGCGAAGAAAGAGGCCATTATGAGTACTGAAATACAGGATACACCACGTAAGAACTATTCACCAGACCAGAAGTTTAAAATCGTCAAAGAGCAAATGACGACCAAGATGTCAGTGACTGAGATTTGCAAAAAATATGATTTAAGCCCAACAAATTTTTATAAATGGCAAAATCAATTTTTAAAGTCTGCCCTTGAAGGATTTAAAACAACTCAAGTTGGTCCAACAAAAGCAGAGCTTCGTAAAATTGCTGATCAAGAAGAAAAAATTAATAAAATGCAATCAGCAATAACTGAGATTGTTCAAGAGAACATAGAATTAAAAAAAAATCTTGGTTTACGGGGTCTGTTGTAAACCCAGTTTTACGATTGGAAATCATCACTGATATTGCAAAAAACCAGCAGCGCACAAAATTAAGTTTAACGACGTTATTGAAGTTTTATGAGATCAAAAGGTCGACTTACCATGGATGGGTAAGCTTTCCAGAGGCAGCGTCTAAAAAACTAATTACTGAGAACATAGCTTCAATCAGAAAAGATGAAGTAGAGGCTGTATTAAAGCATCGAGATCTGTATCCAGACATTGGGTATAGAAAATTTTGTTGGCAGATGGTTGATGAGAATGTGGCTCATTTATCAGAGTCAAAAGTCTATGATATTTTATCAGAGCATGGAAAGCTTGGTCGTTGGAATCAAGTCGACAACGGCGAAACAAAAAAAGAATATCAACACAAGCCAAAACATGTTCACCACCACTGGCACACTGATATTGCCTATATAAAAATAAATGGAATATTTTATTTTTTAATTATGATGTTAGATGGATACTCACGCTACATGTTAGACTGGGAGCTGATGCCAGATATGCTTGGTGGCAGTGTTGAGTTATTTGTTCAAAAAGTAAAAGATAAATACCCATTTGCAAAGCCTAAGTTAATTAACGACAATGGAAGTCAGTTTATAAGTCATGAATTTAAAAAATTACTTCACAAACTTGAGATACAGCAAGTTTTTACGAGAAGAAATCACCCGCAAACCAATGGCAAAATAGAAAGACTTAATGGAATTGTAAAGCAAGAGGCTATCAGACCCAATAGTCCACAGTCATATCAAGAGGCTTGGGATATTTTAAATGATTATTGTTATCAATATAATCATCAACGACTGCATGCTGGGATTAATTTTTTAAGACCAGCGGATATGTTTTTTGGTCGAGGACAGCAAGTTTTAACTGAAAGAAAAAGTAAAATTGAAACTGCTCGTTCAAATAGAAAACAAAAAAATCTTGAGGATCGATTGAAAAATATGCACTAAATTCTCTTAAAAATTATACCAAAAAGTCCGAACTAAAAAAAGCTAGACACCAATGCCGCCATCGGCTCTTCGTGATAGCCAGGTGCTGAGAACCGAGCATCAACTGCTAGACCATTTCTATTTTCCATCAACACATGCCCCATATAGGACATTTTCGAAGTTTCCGCTTTAGACTTTGTGTAGAGCTTGGATGCGGGATCTGTTGTCGATTCGTGAGTCTCGTTGGACCTTTTCTCACCTTTAAAGTCGATGTTAGGATTACTATCGTCCGGGTCTTTGTTGAACTTGCGATCTTTCTTATCTTCTTTTTTCTGAAAACTTTTAAGACTTGCCCAGGCGTGAATAACGGTTCCATCTACCGTAAAGTGCTCACTGGAGACCAGCCTCTTCGTATTAGCAAGCTTCACAATCTCGGAAAAAAATCTATCAGCAATTTCTCCCAGGACCAGCCGTTCACGATTTTTAGAAAAGGTCGTGCGATCCCAAACCACTCCACTCATCCCTAAGCCAACAAACCAGCGATAAAGTAAATTGTATTGAAGCTGCTCAACAAGCTGTCGTTCTGATCTAATAGTAAAAAGAACCTGCAACAGCAAAGCTTTTAAAAGTTGTTCCGGCGGAATACTTGGACGACCATTCGAGGCATAAAGTCCATCAAAGTCAGGCCAAAGTTCATCGAGTATCGGGTCCACCAATTCTTTGATTTTACGGATCGGATGATTTTGAGGCACTGCCTCTTCCAAAGAAATATAGGAAAACATGTCTTCTTGATTATTTCGATTGCCACGCATTTGATAAAACTACTCTGACTGTTGAAAACAATCAAGACGCGGGGTTTTTCACCAGCCTGTTAACAGAAAGAGGCGTCATAAGCTCCCCTCAAAAAGATCATGTTAAAAAGAAAATGTTCGATTGTGGGTGTAGCTAATTGAAGCGGCGACAGATGCAGCATGATGTTGCAGTGACAACAGAGATCGGAAGAGCGTCGTGTAG
>CALLKE010000263.1 GCA_938008555.1 uncultured Pedobacter sp. | reverse complement strand
CACTTTTAACAAATACGTTTTCACTCATTTTCCACTCCTTACCAAATTGCAGAGCAAGTCTGCGAAATAAAGATGGGGCTTCTCACCCCAATTGTCGTTACTTCTTTTAACCACGAAACGCGTAAGCGTGGGATACCTGGACTCGTTAGAGGAAGGTATCAGTCATCAACTGCTTCACCCGCTCCCGCGTTGAAGAAGTCAATAATAACAAAACCAGTACCACCAGCAGTTGAACTACCGACAGTGTAGGTTACTGTTACAGGGGCATCTACACTCAGTTTAGTAAGCACAGACACACCAGCAGAAACACCAGCATTCACAAGACCAACCTTGGTGGTTGCCATTGAAAACGCTTCTAGGATGCCATCAGCATCACTCCCAAGTCCTACGGTAAAACTACCGGCAGCAGTTGAGGCATTCACATTCTGTAGAACATGTACACCTGTGATAACCGCTGCTTTAGGAAGCCACGCTTTAGTCGTGGCACTATCGGTACGAGCAACAGGGATAATTAGCTGTTGCGTACTACGACGCTTGGGATAGGAGAGAGTGGGGTTAGTATAACTCATATTCTCTCCTTATTCTTACACGCCTGGGCTACCGTAAATACCACGACGGTCGGTCCAGCCAAAGCTGTAGCGAGCCGTTGCCTTGTACTTAGCATTTTCGGTGTCAAAGTCCTCGTCCATTGTGAACTCATCATCACGCCGCTCGAAATACTTTAGACCATCTCGCACATCAGTGAGGATGAACCAAGCATCGGTGTCGGTTAGATAATGGTTAACAACAACTTCAGGAATTAGACCACGAGCCTTTAGAGCGTTCAGGTCATTTAGATCGGTACCTGTACGGCCTTCAGTCTTAAGGATACGATCCGCTTCAAACATCAGTTCCTTGGGGATGATGAGCTTACGGGGACGTACAGCAATCTTTAGACCACGATCAGTGGTGAAACCAGCAATGTCAATGCAAGCCTGCTCTAGGGCAGCTTCTGAGAGGTCTACAGCGGCTGAGGGGCCGTTGGTGTAGGTGCCACCAGAAACGTTAGGAGCAGAGGCTGAGCCACCAGCGCCGAATGAGGCAGCAGATGCCACAAGAGAAGCCCCATCACCGCCAACATAGCTGGTGCTAAATGCACGGTTGTATACGTTAGCACCGATGATTTCCTTGGTTTGACGCATTGAGAAAGCAAGGCCTTGGGCCTTCTTCTTAGCAACAACATCATACATGTCATCATCAAAAGCTTCACGAGTAACAATGAAACCTAGACCATAAGTTACATGGTTGTATCGTGAGGTGAAACCTTGACGCATGCTGTCATAAGTGATAGCACCAGCTTGGTCTTTAACAACGGCCAGACCTAGACCTGAAGTACCAACGTCCTCTTCAAAAGCACGACGGCTGGTATTCTTTTCAAACAGCTTGTCCCATTCTACTGGGTACTCGGCATAAGCCTGTCCATACCAGGTATTAACACCGGGCCATAGGCTTTTTGCAAAACTAGAGGTAGTGATAATTCCACTCATTTAAATATCTCCTTAGACAGCGGTAACGCCAGAGGGGCTTAGTGCATGGGTGTTAATGCGTACCCATACTTTGTTGTAAGAGGCGTTAGGCTCGTTATCAACCCGATTTGGGATGCCTACAATTTGTAGGGGTAGGCTACTGGTTGTAGCAACGCTTGAAGCATCAACTTGCATGCCAGAAGCACCCGTGGTGGTTGAACCCAGAGAGTTCGTACCATCACCTTCTACAACACCAACGTTGAGGCCGTTTGAGGCTAGTGCAACAGCAGCATCAGCTTCGGCTTCAAAGATTAGATCGGGAGCATCAGCAACAAGTACAAATTGTTTAGTTGAAGCAGCACGATATTGAGGAGTGTCTAGTGAAATACTACCAGCAGTCATAGAACCATTGATGGGGTCCATCTTGCTATTGATAATACCAACTACTGCGCCAATATAAACACCTGAAGTAACAGCGGCTGTTACGGCAGCTTCTACAGCAGGAAAATAGCTGGTGGCAGCAGAGTTAGAGAGTCGTACAAGATCGCCTACGAATACAGGAATTGCTTCCCCAGCAGGAACCTCATAGATGTTGGCTTGGCCGTTGTAGGGAGCACCAGTAATGTGCTTTACAGGCCGAAAGCCGGAAATACGTGAAACGTTAGCCATTGGCTTATTCCTTTCAAATGATTAAAATAAGCGATGGCCCATAATTTAAGTTAGTTCGAGCTTACCATAGTCGGCAGCTTTACGGGCATCGCTTTTCATTGTTGCCTCTACTGCATCAATTTCTTGTTGTTTTGCAATCTGGTCTTCCTTATACCAATCTTCGGGGATTCGCATAACGACAGCCTTAGTTCCTTGTCCAACAGAGAAATGAGCAACAGAGCCTACAGAACTAGTATTGTCAACACGCTTGTTACCAATTGCTCCAACTTGTTCTGTGGTACAGACTTCATAGCCAGTACCTTTCAGTTGTTCAACACGATCATCTACATCGTTTACAATTCGGTATACAAAACCATCTTCCTTGTTCTTAATAGAAAGACGATCACGTTTGCCCAGAGGGGCACGTTGGGGACGGGCACTTGCCACGGAGGGGGTTCTTGCCATGTTGTTCTCCTTACTTTAGGCCCTTAACGGCCTTGAGGTCAGCAATATATTTCTCTTTGGTCAGAAGACCAGAACGAACTAAATCATTCATTACTTTGCGCTCTTGTTCATTCATGAACGAGTCGCTATCTTTACCAGTGGGTTTGTTTCCACCTTTAGGTTGCTCAACGTTAGGAGCATGTTCCTTATTGGGATTAACAAACTTATTGGGAAATTCTTTTCGCACAGCTTGTTCAACTTGCTTCAACACCTCTACAGGTGCAATACCTTTAGCTGCCAGTTCGGCACCAATTTCATCTGCAAACTTACGCATGTAACTAGTAGTACCATACCAAGGATTGCGGCTTTGGAAAGCTTGCCACTCAGGATGAACAACGGTTTCTTCAACAATAGGCTGGTTTTTAACCTGTTCAATTTGTTGAAGCTGTGTTTCAGCCTTTTTAATCTCATCGTCAATTAGTTCAAAGGTATCACCATCACCATCAGCTAGCGCGCTTTTACGTTGGGCTTTAAGCTGATTAATGGCCTTTTGAACTGCTGCCTCTTCAACACGAGTATAATGCACCTTGAGAGCTTCTAGAGCCTTGGTGACATTCTTTAGTTGTTTGTTTTGATTCTCAATGCGATCAAACAGAGGCTGACGACGAACAAACTCTTTGGCATCAATAAACTCTTCTTCATCTCCCTCAAACTGTTCCTTTGGGCGCCAGCCCATTGAAATAGCTTTTTGTTCAATAGGAGATAGTTCAGGAGCTTCTTGCTCTAGGTTTTGGTTTTCTTCCATGTTCAATCCTTAAAAATGGCAACAACATCTTCGTCGTTGATTACGAGGAATACTTCCTCAGAGCCGGGTTCTTGAATAAACTTACCACCAAACTTAGCATATGCAATGGTGTCTCCAACTGCTAGGTTGCCTACATAGTCCTCATGGCATTTAGAACCAATTTGTAGCACCGTGCCTTTGTCAACATTGATCTGCTCTTTACGTTCAGATACCTCGGTAAGAATAATACCTGCTTTCTTAGCAGACTCAAACACCTTGTCGTGCTCTTGAATTTTAAAAGGTTTTACAAGGATTCTACATCCAGTTACAGTAATTGTCATTAAATACCCTCAATGGTAAATGTTCTAGGATCAAGGTCTACAAGAGCTTGGAGATAACCCTGCCGCTTTAGCAGTGTTTCGCTATCCCACATCTGTACTTCTTGTAAGACTTCCTTCACTCTGTTATCAATAGCAATGGAATAAAAACGTGTTACTTCGTCCCGCTTCCACTCTTTGAGTTCTTCGTTTGAGATGATTTTGCAGCCTCCTTCTGTTGAGACATTTTCTGTTGGTGGGCCTGTTCTTTCTGAACTAGCCCTTGCTGTGCCTTAGTGCGCTCTGCTGCACTAAAGATGTTTGCCATCTGAATATCAGAGGCAGATTTAATCATTGCGGATTCCTCTTGCTGCTGCATTTTCTGTGCATGAGCTTGGGCTTCCATCATCATTTTCTGTTCTGCATTACGTCCTTCCAGTTCCATCTTGGCTTGTTTAGCTTGAATGTCCATAGCAGCCTTCTGTTGATCTGCTTGCATTTTAGCTTGAATAGCCATCATCTTAGGATCAGGGGGAGGAGGTGGAACTTGACCAGACTGTTGAACTTCATCACTAAAGAGTTCCTGCCAGTTGGGTTGTTCCTGGGCTTCCATAACACGAGAAATAACTTTAATAGGATTAAGCATTGGTCCAGCAATTTGAAGCATTTCCATGAGGCCCTGAGCCTTCATTAGCTTTTCTTGCTGACTTGCTGCATTAGGATCAGCACCAGGAGACACATCACAAGAAGCTTTGTCAAAGTCGTCTGGCCCAATTTCCATATCAAGCACAGTGATGTATTTGTTAGGATCAGTGTAGAGTTTATTTAGATCAAAAATCTTTTCAAACTCTTGAGACAACGCACGAAAGATTCGTTTATAAACAGCAGTGAATACTTTCATGCCTTGCTCGACTGTGGCCATTGTAGTTGTGGCCGGAGTATTCTGCCCTGGCATTTTGCCAGTAAAGATTTCTGCTACAGAGGCCAGTTCTTTTCCAGAGGTAATAAGGGTTCCCATAAGCTGGAATAATACACTTGAGGGTTCCTTAGTTGGGAGAGGAACAATTTGTTTACGAAGGTCGTCTGCGGTGGCATTAACTGGTCTCCATTCGCCTGGACGGAGAGACTGGTCTCCCATTTTGACCCGCAAAGCTTTTCCAATGAAACCGGATTGTAAGTTGTGTAAGTGTCCACTGTCCACCAATTGGTTAATGAGGGTATTTACTGACTCGTTAATTGGGCCAAGAAGGACACCAAAGCCAATATCATAAAAAGACCCATCTGGATTAGGAATAAAACCAAACTTGGTGTACATTTGAATTGGCTTAATACGCGCAATAGTCTTTTCATCATCTTTTAGCACCACATCATCTAAGAGATAACGCCGACTAATGCGTAAAAGCTTGCCTGAAGAATAATCAAATGTTACAATGTAAGGCTCTGCATAACCATCATCATCTAGGTCCAGAAAGGTATGCTGTTCAATAATTGTATAAGGAATACTTTTACTGTTGGTATCAGCATCATCTGGCATTAGATGGTTCTCAGCCACTGGATCACCTAGGTCTTCTTCTGCATACACTCCCATGTTCTGTCGCTCTTTAAGCAGACGGGGAGACATGTGAATAACCTCAGAAATACGTTCAGATTCATCTAGGTTGGTTGTCCAATAATTGACAACAAGATATTTAGGGAGGATTAACTTGCTCTTGATTTTATCTTCTACTTTGTCATACCATGTTTTCTTAAACATAGTACCAACAATGGGAAGCATCATTAGCATCTTGTCCATGTCTTCTTCCCAGCCACGCATTTCATGCATGATTTGGTAAGACATGTAGGTAGACACTCGCTGGGCTTTTTCGTATTTTTCACCTGTAGTGTCTTTACCAATAACAACACTGTTAACAACTTTGCCGTTAGAAGGAACAAGAGAAGGGTAGCTACGTGCAGCAAACTGCATGGCTGCGGTGGCAACAAGAGGATATTTGACGTTAGAAGCTCCAGGCCAGGGGTAAGTTTTATCTTGCTTAGTTTGTTTGGCTAAGGCAATCCAATCGTCAATGTTACTTTCCCATTCACCACGACTACGAAGGTCGTCGTCAAAGGCACTCTTACATTCACTGGCAATCTTTTCTTTTTGTTCTTTGCTAAGGTCGTCTAGAATGTTTTCTACAGTGATTGGAGGCTCAATATCCTGTTGTTGCGCTGGCTCCTGCATGCCCAT
>CALLKE010000262.1 GCA_938008555.1 uncultured Pedobacter sp. | reverse complement strand
TCTTTTCTTCCGTTATTTGAATCAAAAAGTTGCATTGGCGAGTTGAATCTGCGAATTGCTATTTAATTGTACAAAAGCGTTTATCTCCGAGGAGGAGGTAAACGCTTTTTTGCGTGGAAAATATTTTTGGTCGATTTTGATAGAGGGCAGAGCTTTATCTGCTCGTAAAGCTAAGTGAAGCATGATAAGTGGTAGGTTTTTCGACTCCTGGGTGGAGGTGAGTAATTGTTGTGTATTTAGTCCCCCCACTTCACTATCAGGGGGAGTTTAAATTAAACTGTGTCAAGGCTCTTTTTTCTTTTTGCTGTTGGAAGATCAAAGACTATAAAAACATAACGACTGTCAGATCAAGTAGTGGCTATTACAAATTAACACTCCTGCCATGTTTTCTTCAACTGCCCAAAGTGTATACGATGGGCAGCAAAACACTGGTTTTTATCAGCAATAAACTGCTCCACCATATCCACTGTAAGTGCTTCTGGTAAGAGCTCTAGCATTTTTTTTATCCTGGTTAATTTGAAAATACGCTTCTGCATTCGCGCCCTTTCACGTACGAAGAATAAGTACTTCTGTTTCAATTACATTTTTTGCTTCAGGCACCATGGCACTTTTTATACTTCTTACCACTACCACAATCACAGGGATCGTTCCGCCCAATCTGTTGAGTTGTATTAACAAAAGGGGGCGGAGACGCGTAATCATTATAAAGATGATTTTTAGTTTCAGCTTTATCTCTTTTCTTTATGCCTTCATATCTTTTTTCAATAGACTCTATCTCTCTTTTTTGATCATGCGAGTGTGTGGCATCCAATTCTTGCTCAACTTTATCCCAGCCACCAGCCACCATTTCATCCACTAATTTAGCCTCAAAAAGCGGATGAATTAGAGGGGCTAATTCTTTGGCTTTCAAATCAAGGCAGTCTGCTACAAGTGATCCATTAAGAGAAGAGTCTATCAGATTTTCGATATGTTGATTTTCAACATAATATTTCAATAAATCTCCTAGCCAATCAATAGCTTCCTGTCTTGGAATCATATTATGATGAACCAATTGACTAACAGCTTCACAAACTGTAACACGAGCCCAAGTATATCGGCCAGTTTCTTTTAGAAAAGTGGATAGTCGATCCAGATTATTTTTCCCACACATTGCAATTACTGACCAGATATCTCCAGTTAACATGTCTCCAGCCCAATGCTCTAAAAAATCTTCACTTTGACTCAAAAAATCAAGAATTACTTCCAAAGATTCTTCGGCCTCAATATCACCAAGGATAAACAAAGCATGTAAAGGGAACCAAGTTCCATCGTCATAATTACCATTGAATGTATCAAAACGAGCAATACTATCATAAATAACCGTGTTCAAATCTTTAATCAGCACTTCACGAGGGAGCGATTTAATTGCATCTATATACTGAAGTGGTATTTTATAGTCATGTTGATACAGCTTTTCTATTTCGGGAGAAAAGAAAATAGGAGCAACAGTAGTTGCTTCAATTACTTTTTTAGGAGTAACGTTAACCTTTATTGCTTCTTCTTTCGACTTTTCCCACTTCGCCATAAAATCATTAATGTTCTGCAGCATTTCTTCTTTGGTCAAACTATGCAGCTTTTGCTTGAGTCCCTCTATCTGTAAACTTTCCATAATTATATTCTTATACGTCGACTAGTTATAATTTGTAAGATTGTGTTTTTAAATGTATGATGGGTTAAGGGGGGAAAACAGTGATGACGAACTTTGTGTTTATGCAAATAGATCAAAGTTTAGAATGTCCTCACTGTTTGAGTGCAAAGGTGGTAAAAAATGGTCG
>CALLKE010000261.1 GCA_938008555.1 uncultured Pedobacter sp. | reverse complement strand
AAGCATGCCTGGAAACATACAGGGCAGCGCTTGTGGCTTTTCGACTTCGCTCGAAGCGAACGGGGTGATGCAAACGGGTTTTGGTGATCCTGCCTTACCGACCCTGACGCCGGGCCATGAAGGCGAGCCGTTCGAAGAGATGGACGTCCTGTTCGTTCTTGAGGAGCGCGCCGTGGAGCTTCGGCAGGGCCTGCTTCGGATCGACGCGAAGGTCGGCGGGATCGACGTCTTCGGCGACCAGAAGGCGGATCCAGTCGAGCGCTTCCGAGGTCGACGGCTTCTTGCGCAGGCCCGGCGTCTCGCGGATTTCGAAGAATTCGGTCAGCGCGGCGCGGATCAGCCCCGGTTTGATGCCGGGGAAATGCACATCGACGATGCGCGCCAGCGTCTCGGTGTCGGGAAAGCGGATATAATTGTAGAAGCAACGGCGCAGGAAGGCGTCCGGCAGTTCCTTCTCGTTGTTGCTGGTGATGATGACGATCGGGCGGTGTTTCGCGCGGATGGTTTCCTGGGTCTCGTAGACGTGGAAGTCCATGCGATCGAGTTCGCGCAGCAAATCATTAGGGAATTCGATATCGGCTTTATCAATTTCATCAATTAAAAGAACGCATTTGCCATCATTTTCAAATGCTTCCCATAATTTACCCTTTTTGATGTAGTTTTTTACGTCTTTGACACGCTCATCACCCAATTGGCTATCGCGAAGACGTGAAACGGCATCATATTCATAAAGCCCCTGAACCGCTTTAGTGGTCGATTTTATGTGCCATTCAATAAGTGGCAAATTAAGTGCATTTGCAATTTCGTGCGCGAGAACGCTTTTGCCTGTTCCAGGCTCACCCTTAATTAAAAGTGGACGCTCAAGATTGATTGCTGCATTAACTGCAATTTTTAAATCTTCGGTTGCAACATAGTTATTTGAGCCATCAAAACGCATAAATCACCTTTTCTTATGGCTTAATGGCACAAATTATCTGTGTCAAATGACAAAAAAAGCAGTAAAAGCCAAAGTTTAGTCATTTTTTCACAAACAAAAAGCAATTTGTTAACCACGTTATTTTAGGGTTAATTGATAAGCGTGCAGTATAAATCACCGCGTGGTGCATGGTGGTAATCTGTCACGGTGGCTATGGAGCGATAAATGCCATTAAAGCTGTCTTTAAAACCAGGTGAGAAAGTTGTTCTCAATGGTGCGGTAATCCAAAACGGAGATCGTAGAACTACCCTATTATTACAAAACAAAGCGTCTGTGTTGCGCGAAAAAGATATTATGCAAATTGAGGATGTTAATACTCCTGCGCGTCGTATCTATTTCCCTGTTATGATGATGTATCTTGAAGGAAGCGATACAGCAGACGTTTATAATGAGTTTGCGCTTCGTATGACTGAATTTATGTCTGCGGTTCGCAATGCTTCTGTTTTGGAAGAATGTGTCGCCATTTCGCGCGATGTAATGTCAGGTGATTATTATAAAGCCTTGTCGCGCTGCCGTAAATTAATGGATTATGAAACAGAAAGGTTGGCCGATGTCTCTAAATGCGTACCAAACACTCCAAAAAAAGGTAGAGACGCCGCGTGAAACTGAATATCGTCTTTTTACGCAAGTAACGCGCGCCTTAATAGAGGCGGCAAGTTTGCCAAAGACGGAAATTGCACGTCGTATGGATGCGCTTGATTGGAATCGCCGCGTTTGGAGCTTTTTGGCAAGTGATTGCTATGACCCAAATAACGCCCTTCCGGAGCAATTGCGCGCAGGCATTATTTCTTTAAGTATATTTGTTGGAAAATATACTTCTGAAATCATGCAAAAAGATGCTGATATTGAAACCTTAATCGACATAAACCGCACCATTATGCAAGGTTTAGCAGGACAAATAGAAGCAAATACCACGGCAGCATAAATTTATATAAATTCAAATAAATGAACCCGCCAAATCGGCGGGTTTTTTTATGCCTGTATATTTATGCTTTTTACTTAGTAAAACCAGCAAATAAAAACTATTTAAAATTGTATATTATTGATGTGCAACTATTGCCCACAGGGCAAAATATTCTTAGCTATGGGTAAAAAATACCTAGTAAATAAAGCTTGTTAAACACTTGTAAACCAAGAAAAAACTTAAAAAACATAATGACTTAGCATCGCATTAATGGCACGCGATTTGCAAATAATAATACGTACCAAAAATTGGCTCAGGCGAAAAATTCGCTTTAACAAAACTAGAATAGAAGGATCACAGAATATGATCAGCGTAAATACAAATATTGGTGCCGCAGTAGCTCTTCAATCGTTAAATGCAACAGGAAGAGATCTTCAAACAGTTCAAAATCGTGTATCAACTGGTCAAAAAGTTGCTACAGCAAAAGATGATGGTGCAGTTTGGGCGGTAGCTAACAAAATGAAATCGGATGTAAGTGCTTATGATAAAGTAAGTGAGTCTACTGATCGTGCCGGTGCAATGTTGGATACAGCTACAGCAGCTGGTTCTGCAATCTCTGATTTGCTTAACCAGATGAAATCAACTGCGGTTGCTGCTACTCAAACTGGTTTGAGTGCTTCTGCGCAAGCTAACTACAATGCGCAATTTACTCAATTACGTGATCAAGTAACTTCAATTATCAAAAACGCTTCTTTCGACGGCGCTAATATGATTGGTGCAACTCCTGCTTCTGCTGTTGCTTTGGGCGACGCTGCTGGTACTGCATTGAACAATATTACAATCGCTGGTGCTGACTTGTCTTTGGGTGGTTCAGTTGTAACTGTTACTGCGACTTCTGATGTTGCTTCTGCTGCTAACGCATCAACATCTTTGGGTCTAATTAACACTTCAATTGATAACCTTAATAAACAATTGGCTACTTGGGGTGCCGGGTCTGCACGTCTTGAAAACCACAAAACATTTGTTGGTAAACTTCAAGATGCTCTTAATTCAGGTATCAGTTCATTGACTGATGCAGACTTAACAAAAGAGAGTGCAAAATTGACTGCGCTTCAAACTAAGCAACAACTTGGTGTGCAAGCTCTTTCAATTGCTAATCAATCTTCTCAGATTGCTTTGTCACTTTTCAGATAATTTGATTTATCATAACCAATTTTTCAAGGCCCGCCAAAAGCGGGCCTTAGTTTTTTAAATCCATTTTTAGTGCGAAATTTTCCAAACTTATCACGCAAAAACTAGCGTATGATATAAGATGTCTTAAACAGTTAAATTAAATGAGTTTTTTAAAAATTATACCGAATGATAATATTTCTTGATTTTCATTATGATCCCCAATTATTGGGTAGCTGTCGCGTAGCGACTGCGCGACTGAATGGTAAAACTTATTAGCTAATAACGATGTTATTGTTTTTGCTTATGGTAAAGCGGTTTTATAAAAACAGCTTACCCTTAGGACGGCATCGTCGCAACTTTACTAATGTTTGGGAAGTAAAAGAGAATTTCTAACAAATCCCAACATTTTAGAGCGATAAATATTTGTAATTATTTTCTGCCGGCTTTTATGACGCCATTATGCCAATGATGGGAATAATTTGCCTGATTAAAGGGAAAAAACTGCCCTTTAATAGGAACATTTTTCCTATCCCAAAAATGTTTACTTTCTGTGAACTATAAAAAAACTTAAAAAACATAATGGTTTAGCGGTGAATGCTTGGCATAATGCTTGCTATAGTTAATACGGGTCAAAATGGCCTGTGCTTTCAGAAGAGAGTACAACTTATTAGAAAATAAAGGATCTTACAATGGGGATCAGCGTAAACACAAATATTGGTGCAGCGGTTGCACTTCAATCACTTAATGCGACTTCAAAACAGTTAAACACAGTTCAAAGCCGTGTATCAACTGGTCAAAAAGTTGCTACAGCAAAAGATGATGGTGCAGTTTGGG
>CALLKE010000260.1 GCA_938008555.1 uncultured Pedobacter sp. | reverse complement strand
CATACTTTTTTATCCCTGAAAAGAGTCATCATACATTTAGATACACTACCGAATTACCGTACCCTATATACCAAATAAGTCGGACTCTATGTAATTAACACTACTTCGGACTATACACTACAAAAGGTATAATCATCTCCTCCAAGGAAACGCCACCATGCTGGAATGTTTCATTAAAGTAATTCACGAATTGATTGTAATTATTGGGATATACAAAATAGCTATCCTCTTTTGCGAAGATAAAACTAGAGCTCATATGCAATCTTGGTAGAAAAGCGTCATGTGGGTTTTTAATATGAAAAACATCGCGTGCAACAAAATTCAGGTTCTTGCCTTGCTTATATCGTAAGTTTGTATTTGTGTTTCTATCGCCTATTACTTTACTTGGATGCTTCACTTGAATAGTTCCGTGATCCGTTGTGATAATTAATTTTATATTTTTCTGAGCTAGTTTTTTTAAGGTATCAAACAAAGGTGAGTGCTCAAACCAGGATACTGTCAATGAACGATAAGCCGCATCATCATTTGCTAATTCTCGTATCATGGCCATATCTGTTCTAGCATGGGAGAGCATATCAACAAAATTATAAACGATCACGTTTAGGTCATTGCCCATTAAATTGTTGATATTATCAGTCACATCTTTCCCTTGTTCATAAGTGAGCACCTTGTGGTAAGCATGCTTGCATTCTTTACGATACGATCGCTGAATTTGATCAGTCAAAAATTTATCTTCAAATAAATTTTTGCCCCCCTCATCCTCGTCATTTTGCCACATAGTAGGAAAGCGTTTTTCCATGTCCAGTGGCATCAATCCTGAAAAGATGGCATTACGCGCGTATTGAGTTGCTGTTGGCAGGATGCTGTAAAAACAATCTTCCTCATCCAGCCGATAATAATCTGTCAAAAGAGAATTAATCACTTTCCACTGATCATATCTCAGATTATCTATCAAGATAAAGAAGGTAGGTTTATTCGCTTCTAAAGCCGGGAAAACTTTCTTTTTAAACAGTTGATTCGATGTGATCGGACCTGAATCAGGATCTTTTAGCCAATTGAGATAATTTTTTTCGATGAATTTGAAAAATTGAGCATTGGCTTCTGCTTTTTGTAGGGTTAGAATCTCACGCATGCCCGCATCTTCCAGTTTTTCTAGCGATAATTCCCAAAAAACAAGCTTTTTATAAACATCAACCCATTCCGAATAGCTTAAATTTTCGTTCAATGTCATCCCTAAATTGCGAAAATCCTGCTGATAAGCCATTGATGTTTTTTCGCTGACCAAACGCTTATTATCTATTAATTTCTTAATCGTTAATAAGATTTGTTTGGGATTAACTGGCTTGATCAGATAGTCGTCAATTTTAAATCCGATTGCATCTTCCATCAAGTGTTCTTCTTCGTTTTTGGTAATCAACACGATGGGTAGCTCAGGATTACTCGTTTTCATCTGCCCAAGAGTTTCTAAACCAGTCAATCCAGGCATATTTTCATCGAGAAAAACTAGATCAAAATTTTCTTCTCTAAAACATTCTAAAGCATCATTTCCATTGGTCACAGTTTTCACCTTATAGCCCTTCTCATTTAGAAATAAAACGTGTGGCTTTAATAAATCTATTTCATCATCGGCCCACAAAATATATGTCTCTTGCATTTAAAATCAAATAAATTAAGTATTTATGTGTCTACTAATGAGCCTATTCTCAGGGTCACTAAATTAGTAATTTTTGTACCTTATCCGCATTTATTTTGAATAAGAAAAAAATAATTAATGATCCAGTTTATGGATTCATTACAATCCCATCCGAATTAATTTTTGATCTTATCCAACATCCCTATGTTCAACGGATGCGTTATATCAAACAGCTAGGCATGACTCATTTAGTGTACCCTGGAGCGTTGCATACTCGCTTTCATCATGCGATAGGCGCTATGCATCTCATGGGAATGGCCCTAGAAACACTCAAAAATAAAGGACATGTAATCTCTTATGAAGAGGAAGAGGCTGCCCTCATTGCTATTTTACTACACGATATTGGCCATGGCCCATTTTCACATGCACTCGAACATACTATTGTTGAAGGTGTTTCTCATGAATACATCACCTCACTCCTTATATATAAACTGGATCAGGAGTTTGATGGTAAATTAAAAACTGCCTTAGAAATTTTCAATAAAAATTATCATAAGCAATTTCTAAACCAACTCGTCTCAGGGCAGCTAGATATTGACAGAATGGATTATCTAAATCGAGATAGTTTTTTCACAGGTGTGTCTGAAGGCGTGATTGGCTTTGATCGAATTATCAAGATGCTAGACGTTGTTGATGATGACCTTGTGATTGAAGAAAAAGGCATTTATTCGATCGAAAAATTTCTAATTGCACGACGGTTAATGTACTGGCAAGTGTATTTACATAAAACAGTGATTGCAGCTGAACAATTACTCATTAAAATTTTAGAACGCGCAAAAGAACTTTCATTATCAGGAAAAGAACTTTTTGCTACACCCTGCTTAGCTCACTTCCTAACCAATTCGATTACAAAAGCTGATTTTATCACGAATCCTATACACCTCACTCATTTTTCTCAACTAGATGATCACGATATTTTCACCTCGATCAAAGTTTGGACACAAGATGACGACTTCATATTATCTACTCTCTGCAAACATCTAGTTGCTAGAAATTTGTATCGAGTAGAAATTTCGAATACTCCCCCATCCATTCATAAAATGAATCAGCTGGCACAATCGGCTCAGTCTACATTTGAAATTGAAGAAGATGATGCTTCTTACTTTGTATTCACGGATACGATTAAAAATAGGACCTACCAAACAGGAAAGGGTAATATCAAAATTTTGATGAAAGATGGTACAGTAAAAGATATTGCAGTGGCATCGGATAATTCTAATCTAGAAGCCCTCACTAAATCTGTTGAAAAATACATCCTATGTTATTTAAAAGAGATTCCTCCACCCCATCAATTAGACACTGATATCGAGCCTACTGAGACAACAAAATTTGTTCGTTAATTAATAAGCTCTAAATTTGCCGGATGCAATTCACCGCTTACCAGATCAAAACTTTGTTAGATGGAACTATTGAAGGCGACCCAGATGTAGTAGTAAATCAACTAGCAAAGATTGAAGAGGCTCAAACTGGCTCTCTTTCATTTTTGGCCAATCCACGTTATGAACACTACTTATATACAACAAACGCTTCCATCGTAGTCGTTAACGAAGACTATACATTAACACAACCAGTAAAAGCAACTTTAATACGAGTAAAGGATGCATATAGCTCTTTTTCTATTTTACTCGAAAAATACAATAGCATTAAACTAGATAAGAAAGGTATTGAAGAACCTTCCTTCGTTCATTCAGAAGCAAAAATTGGGCAAAATGTATACATCGGTGCTTTTGCTTACATCGGGTCAAATGCCATAATAGGTGATAATTGCAAAATATATCCACACGTATATTTAGGTGACAATGTCAAAATAGGTGATAACTGTACATTATTTTCCGGAGTAAAGATTTATAGCGACTGTACTCTAGGGAATCGGGTCATTATACATTCAAACACCGTCATTGGCAGCGATGGCTTTGGCTTTGCGGCTCAGCCAGATGGTAGCTTTCATAAAGTGAGCCAAATAGGTAATGTCATTATAGAGGATGACGTCGAGATTGGCTCCAATACATCCGTAGATCGAGCAACCATGGGCTCAACCATTATTCATAAAGGGGTAAAGATGGATAATCTTATTCAGCTTGCTCATAATGTTGAAATTGGCGCAAATACCGTTATTGCCTCACAAACTGGCATTTCCGGAAGTTCTAAAATTGGTAAAAACTCTATTATAGGAGGACAAGTGGGTATCGTTGGGCACATTAGCATTGCAAAACATTCTCATATACAAGCAAAATCAGGCATTAATCGATCGATTGAAGAAGAAGGAAAAAAATGGGCCGGTGCTCCCGCAACCCAATACAATAACCATATGAGGGCACAAGTTGTTTTTCAACGTTTACCCGAACTCGAGAAAGAGATTAGAGAAATACAACACCAAATAAGTTTATTTAGTCAGAGAGAGAGTAAGTAATTCTGACATCCGCCCTTTTAGAAATATATGAACATCAAACAAAGAACTATAAAAAAAGAGGTATCTGTTTCAGGTGTTGGCCTTCACACCGGTCAGCCGGTTACACTCACTTTCAAACCAGCACCCGAGAATCACGGTTATAAATTTAAGCGTATCGACCTTCCCAATAGCCCAATCATCGATGCCGATGTCGATAATGTGACTGATACTTCACGCGGAACAACCATTACTCAAAATGGGGCTAGCGTTTCTACAGTGGAACATGTATTAGCGGGATTAGTAGGCATTGACGTAGATAATGTGCTTATTGAGCTTGATGGACCTGAAACACCCATCATGGATGGCAGTTCAATTTTATTTATTGAAGCGATTGAACTTGCTGGGTTTGAAGAACAAGATGCCTACCGTGAATATTATCATATTCCTCACAATATTCATTATTCTGAGCCAGATCGTAAAGTTGAAATGGTAGCAATGCCCTTAGACGATTACCGATTTACATGTATGATTGATTACAACTCACCTGTTTTAGGTAGTCAACATGCCGCCATTACAACACTATCTGAGTTTAAGAAAGAAATTGCCTCATGTCGAACATTTTGTTTTCTACATGAACTCGAGATGTTATTAAAACATAACTTGATCAAAGGAGGTGATTTAAACAATGCGATTGTCGTAGTAGATAAAGAAATAAATAAAGAGGAATTAAAGCATCTGGCAAAACTTTTCAATCGAGATGATATTGATGTTGCCCGAGAAGGAATCTTAAACAATATTGAACTGCGTTATCAGAATGAACCTGCTCGGCATAAGCTGCTCGACATGATTGGAGATCTAGCTTTAGTAGGAACTCCATTACGTGGTCATATTATGGCAGCACGACCAGGACATGCTGCCAATGTTGCTTTTGCAAAAAAGATCAAGGCACAGATCAAAAGGGAAAAAAACAAAAAACACCTTCATATCTACAATCCTAATACACCCCCTATTTACGATACCGCTCAGATCATGAACATTCTGCCGCATCGTGCCCCCATGCTCTTAATTGACAAAATCATTGAGTTGAGCAAGACACACGTTATTGGCGTAAAGAATGTGACCATGAATGAGCCTTTTTTTGTAGGACACTTTCCTGATTCACCAGTAATGCCTGGTGTGCTTCAAATAGAAGCTATGGCACAAACAGGCGGAATTTTGGTATTAAATACAGTCCCAGACCCCGAAACTTATTTAACCTATCTTCTAAAAGTAGAAAATGCCCGATTTAAGGAAAAAGTTCTTCCTGGTGACACGATTATCTTTAGATGCGATTTGATGACTCCAATTCGAAGAGGTATTGCCCAAATGAAGGGAATAGGCATGGTCGGTGAAAAAATAGTCGTTGAAGCCGAGTTAATGGCCCTTATTTCAAAAAATGAAGATAAAATAGCATGATCCAACCATTAGCATATATTCATCCTCAAGCAAAAATTGCTGAAAATGTCGTTATAGAACCTTTTGTAACTATTTACAAAGATGTAGTCATTGGCGAGGGTACTTGGATTGGATCAAATGTAACCATCATGGATGGTGCACGTATTGGCAAAAACTGCCGTATTTTTCCTGGTGCCGTCATTTCAGCACCTCCACAAGATTTAAAATATAAAGGAGAGCCCACCACGCTTTCTATTGGAGATAACACTGTTATCCGAGAATGTGTGACACTTAATAGAGGTACTGCGCTGGATAAAAACACCACACAGATCGGACATGATTGCTTGCTCATGGCCTATGTTCATGTTGCACATGACTGCATTATTGGAAATCATGTTATTATTGCCAATTCTGTCCAGCTAGCTGGTCATATTGAGATACAAGATTATGCTTTTATTGGCGGCACCTCAGCAGTACACCAATTTGTATCTATTGGCGCCCACGCCATTATCTCAGGTGGTTCTTTGGTTCGTAAAGATGTTCCCCCATATACAAAAGCTGGACGTGAGCCTCTCTCCTACGTCGGAATCAACTCTGTAGGTTTACGTCGTAGAGGATTTACTCCTGAACAGATCAATGAAATACAAGATATCTATAGGACTGTTTTTCTAAAGAAATACAACATCACAAAGGCGCTGGATATTATTGAGACAGAGCGCCAACCTACCGAGATTAGAGATGAAATACTTGATTTCATACGAAACTCAAATCGAGGTGTGATGAAAGGCTTTGGGAATGCTTAACAGCTTCATCTCGCCCCCTTCAAAAGAACGAGCCTCATGTCTAACCCCTTCAAAAAAAGGGGCTGATATTAGGCTCGTTCTCGAAAATACGGGTAGGCACTTTAACCGTGATTGGATTTTTAGGAATATCAATTATAAATTTGAATCTCCTCAATCGTATGCTATTCTAGGGGCAAATGGGGCTGGAAAGTCTACTATGCTGCAGCTGATCGCTGGGAATCTCAGCCCATCAATAGGCAAAATAACCTGTTATTTGAATGATAAGATTTTAGATAGTGAGCAACTATTTAAGCATATCAGCCTAGCTGCACCCTATCTAGAACTTATAGAAGAGTTTACGCTTGAGGAATCCATTCGTTTTCATTTTCAGTTTAAAAGCTATCAACCTAACCTGAGTTTAGAAGCAATTATTGAACTATTGGATCTGAGAAAGTTTGCTCATAAAACGTTGAAATACTTCTCATCAGGAATGAAGCAGCGGGTAAAACTCGCTTTGGCATTTTGCTCAGACACACCTTTGTTATTACTCGACGAACCGACTTCTAATCTTGATCAGCAAGGTGTAAAATGGTATTTATCTCTGGTAGAACAATTTGCTCAAAACCGATTAACCATTATTTGCTCAAACCAGGAACAGGAATATCAATTTTGTAAACATCATATCTTACTATCCGACTACAAATGACTTACTCCACCTGAAACCACAAATTTCATTGCCTCAGCTGTACTTATATTGAGAAACTTCACCCGATCAGCCTTCACAATACATAGCTGACCAGCAAAGGAATAAGACAATGGAAAGTAAACAGCAACATCTTCTAATAGATTAAGCTTCGACAAATCTTTTTGAGTTAGAAATCCTATTTTCTTCATACCAAAATCATCCATCTCCACAATAACAGGCTCATTGAACTTCTTTTCATCTCCAACAAAAGCTTCAGTTAAATCTTTAATAGAAGTGTAAAAAAAGTTAAAGATGGGAAGCTTTTTCATCCATTTACTAAACCAGTTATAAATAGGCTCTGTAACAAAGTTTGTAAAGATGATCCCTGAAACTAGAAAAACTACTAAAACGCCAAGGATACCCAATCCTGGAATATATCGGGGATGTCCGAATTTATCAACCCAAAATATATCGCTCATATTTAAGGCTGCGTCTACTCTAGAGAATATCCAGATTATCAAAAAAATAGCTGTGCCTAGAGGCAAAATGACTATTGCACCATTAATTAAGTAGTTTAATAGTATTCGAAATATTTTGTTCATGCTTTTCTGCAATTATTATTCGTAGTAATACACTCTTTTTACTCGCTGTGATATTCCTGTTAGTATCTCATAAGGACTAATATTTAGCCTCTTGGCAATGTCTTCAATTTTTATTTGATCGTTAAAAACAATTACTTCATCACCTTCAGCTACATGTAAACCAGTAATATCCAACATCGTCATATCCATACAAATTCTACCAATCGTTGGAACAAGCTGATTATTAATTAGCATCTTACCCACACCGTTTCCTAAAGCTTGATCATATCCATCTGCATAGCCAATCTTCACAGTTGCTATTTTTCCACCATGCGGCATTTTTCCTTGACGACCATATCCGACAGTATCTCCTGCTGGAATATGTTTGATCTGAGAAATACTCGTTTTGAGGAAAGTTACAGTTTGCAAAGGGGAACCGGCAGGATAGTTTTTATTAATCCCATACAAGCCTATTCCCAAACGAACCATATCAAATTGAGCAGCGGGCCAGCGATCAACTCCTGAAGTGTTTGCAATGTGTCTAATCAGTGTATAGCCCAATTCTCGTTCTATTTTTTTTGAGAGACGTTCAAATAAATCAATTTGACTTTGTGTAAAATCGTCATATGCTGGATCCTCACTAGCTGCTAAATGAGAGAAAACACTCTCTACCCGAATAGTATTCGTTTTTTTTAATTCTATAATCAGCTTATCCACCTCATCCTCCATAAAACCCAAACGGTGCATACCTGTATCTATCTTAAGATGGACAGGGTAATACTCCATATTTTTTCGATCTAATGCCTGAATAAATGCTTGTAAAATCCGCTGACTATAAATTTCGGGTTCCAATTGATTATCTATCATGGCATCAAAAGATATGAGATCAGGACTCATCACCATAATTGGCAATTTTATTCCCGCTTCACGAAGGGATACCCCTTCATCTGGATAAGCCACTGCTAAATACTCCACTTTATGATATGCCAATACATTGGCTATTTCAAAGCTCCCGCTACCATACGAAAACGCTTTCACCATAGCCATTAATTTTACACCTGGTTTTAGAAGCGATTTGTAATGATTTAAATTATGAACGAGAGCATTTAGATTAATCTCTAGCTCCGTTTCATGCACTTTTTGAGTCAATGCTTTACTAATACGCTCGAATTCAAAATGGTGGGCGCCCTTCAATAAGATAGTTTCATTAAACAGTTTTAGAGAAGGTAGATTTGCCAAAAGTTCATCAGCCGTTTTGAAGAAATGAGTTTCTATAGAAAATGAATCAGCATAGTGCCTAATCTGATCTCCAACACCTATTAAACGGTCTACCGATTTATTTTTTAATAAAGTTGCCACATCCTGATAAACTTCATCTCGATTGGCACCCAATTCAGGGATGTCGGATAAGATCACTGTTTTTCGTGCATGCTGTTGCTGTTGTTTCAAAAAATCTAATGCAATAGCTAGCGAATAAATATCCAAACTGGCTGAGTCGTCAATCAAGGAGCAATTATTGATGCCATCTTTTAGCTCCAAACGAATATTTACAGGAATTAGTTGCTGCAAGCGCTCACTAGCCTCATCTGATTGATAGCCCATGGCAAGCAAAGTTGCCCAACAAATAACGGCGTTTTCAATAGATGGATAATCTGTAAATGGGAGTATCGTTTTTAATTCTTGTCCATTCAACTTTGCTTTCAACAACTTGGCTTCATCTCCTGCTTTTTCAGGAGAAACAAACTCTACCCACAAATCATCTTCTCCTCCAGAAAGATCTGGAGTGAGACTCCATGAAAATTGCTTTTTACCAGGAATTGTTCCTTTATAATTGCTGAGGTATTGCTTTGAGTAGATGAACAAATCAACATCATCAAACAGCTTCAATTTCTCAGCAATTTTTTCGTCGGTAGAAACAAAACTTTCATCATGTGCAGAGCCAATATTTGTTAAAATGCCAATCGTTGGACGAATTACTTTTGCCAAATGCTCCATCTCTCCCACTTTTGAAATACCCGCTTCAAAGATTGCAAGATCATCTTTTTCACTGATCTCCCAAACGGAAAGAGGAACCCCCACCTGTGAATTATAACTTTTAGGATTACGAACAATTGTATACTCTGGTGTCAACAACTGATATAGCCACTCTTTCACAACTGTTTTTCCATTACTACCTGTAATGGCAATCACCGGGCACTTAAAATGAAGCCGATGATAGGTAGCTAAATCTTGCAAAGCGGCTAAAGTGTCTTTGACCAGATAAAAATTGGAACCAGCACACGCTGAACGATCCCAGGCAGGATCATCCACAACAAAGTTGCGTACACCTGCCTGATAAAGCTCAGGAATAAATGAGTGTCCATCACGTCGACCTTTTAGAGCAAAAAATAAAGCGTCATCTGCACTAATGATCTTTCTGCTATCTATCAATAAGGTACCTACACGTGCGTCCTCAAAATCAATGTATGTTTGTCCACTAAAGACTCCTTGAAGCTCTTTAACGGAATAAGCGATATGGTTCATAAAATTATTACGCTAATCTCAGGAAAATTTTAAAATTTGCGCCCAGTGATTTCAAAATACATTATTCCGAAATGAATGATAAGCCATTATTGCTTAGCAAGCTACAGATTATTGCAAAAGTAGAAAGCTATTGTGCCTACCAGGAACGATCAACCTACGAAGTGAAAGGTAAGCTACAACAGTGGAATCTATCTCCAGAAGAAATCGAAGATATTCTGACACATCTGATTCAACAGAATTTTCTAAATGAGGCACGCTTTGCAGAGGCTTACACACTCGGTAAATTCCGAATCAATGGCTGGGGGAAACTTAAAATCAGGTATGAACTGAGATTGAAACAAGTGTCTCCAGAATTAATTAAACAATCACTTCAAAAAATTGATGACTCAGATTATATCCACAAACTAGAGCATCTGATTGAAAAGAAGTCCAGTGTACTTATCGAGAGGGATCCATATAAGCGTCGATACAAATTAATGCAATATGCATCGACAAAAGGATTTGAGCAGGAGTTGATTGCTGACCTTTTGAAGAAAAATTAACTCGTTTCACCAAGCACTCTCACACGGTGTTAGTTGAACTTTCTCAGCCTCTAACGATATCTTTTGGACAGATAAAGGATCCAATACTTGTTCACAGAGTTGCTTAATCGTTTTATGCAATACAGGGTGGTAAAAATTGGGTGCAATTTCTAATAAAGGAATCAGTGTAAAATTTCGTTGATGTAAATAAGCATGTGGAATAATTAGGTTGGCCTCATTTACACATTGATCGCCATAGAATAAAATATCAATATCAATAGTTCTAGCTCCCCACTTTAGGATACGCGATCTTCCTAAATGAGTTTCAATAACTACTATTTTTCTGAGTATATCTTGTGGTTTCAATGCAGATGATACGACCACCACTTGGTTGATAAAATCAGCTTGATTGGTTTCACCCCACGCAGCAGTTCTATACAAGGATGATGCTTTTAGGATAGGGCCTAATTCATCTTCAATCCATTGTTTAGCATCACAGATATACTTTTCGCTATCACCAAGATTACTGCCAAGTAACAAATAAACATCATTCATAAAACGCTACTAAAAAGGAACCAAATCTTAAGAAATAGGACACACGTACATTATTTACCATACAACTACATCCTAACGGCGGGCCAATATAACCCGCAAAACCAAAACTCCAAAAAAACACCCCTGAAATCTGAAGAAAATTCTTCAAACTCAGGGTTATTTTAGCCTACCAAAACCAGTCCCTTTAAACACCGTTTAAAAAGCTGATAAAACATGATACTCAGATTGGAT
>CALLKE010000259.1 GCA_938008555.1 uncultured Pedobacter sp. | reverse complement strand
AATAAGTGTGTTTTAACTGTCCTTTCGGTGACTCATCGGAATTTTGGGGTCATGAGACTCATATTTGTAGCAAATGTGTTCAGAACGATGGCGGGTAGTGCATCACAAATGGATGGATAATTATAAAAGAAGACAATGAGTGCTATATCCTTCATAACAAGCATCTCTCATGCTAAGTTCTAATCAATAGGTTTCGCTGTCTGGAGGGATACCAAAATCATAATTACTCTTTCCCTTTTCTGTTTGTTTAGCCTTCATATTTTTGATCCACTCAGCTACATGGCTGGCTACCTCTACGATCGTGTCTTTAGTGACAAATGTTGCTGTATTTTGTGCAATAAGTGCTGCTAGTGCTTTTACGACAAAACTTGATTTTCGGAAAAATAATTTATCAAATGCCAGGGGTAATATGGCATGCAGGGTACTGCTCACCCAATCGTGTTCTTCTTTAGTTTTTTCACCGCCCCCTCCACCAAACCAAGAGTACAGTTTATCTAATAATATAATAGGCGACCGAAATTTATGAATAATAGACTTTGTATGATGTGCCAATACTGCTTCTTGCTGAGTGCATTGAAATTCTAAACGAACAATCTCTAGATGTAAATCCTCTATGTTTTCAATTTTGGTTTTCATAAATAGCTTTATTACGTTCTTTCAGAATTTGTTTGATTAAAAAATTCATCAACGGTTTCTCTACTATATTTTTTCTAGTAAGCATAGCAAACACTGTGATTAGTAAATAAAAACCTGACACAATAAGAAATCCTAAGCAAGCACTCCCTGTCTTTTCAGCTATTAGAAATCCCATAGCTATGCTAAAGAAGAACAATGAAAGAACTCCCAGAATACTTACTATCATAATTCCCACACTGGCCGCCACACTACTTGATACTTTATCAGCAACCTTTAGCAAAGCAAGCTCCTTGCGCACATTTAAATATTCTTTGACTGTATCAAAAACAATTCGTTCTTCTGTGTTATCCATTATAAAACATCGTTTTGACTTAATATTCCAATAATCTTACCTATAATGATGATTGCTTATCTTTTTTTGATATTTTCTCAACTTCACTAGCAAGGCGATCTTTGATGGTATCACCGAGGCTTTTTAGTGATTCATTCAGTTTGTCTCGGGTTTCAGCTCCTTTGTCTGGGGCAAGTAAAACACCTATCACAACACCAGCAACCAAACCAGCTAACAACGCTGCTAATACTTTTGCATTATCATTCATGATTTTATTTTTAAGGTTAATAATTAATATTCAACGTTTAAAAGCTATTACTAACGCGTATTCAACTAGTTTTCTTCCTCGAAGATTGCATTTTTTCCAATCTTTTTGAGACAAGCATATTCGTTTCATAAACTTTGATGGTCAAGATAAAATAAGAAAGTAACAAAGGGCCAAAAACCATTCCGAGTATACCAAACATAGGTATACCTACAATTACACCAATCACCGTGATTACAGGATGTGTGTTGGCAATACGTTTCGATATCATCGATCGGATTATGTTATCAACATTAATAATTACAACTATTCCCCAAATCAATAAGCCCCAACCAGCAATATTATTTCCATCTACCAGCTGAATAATTGCAGCTGGTACCAGTATAATGGAAGATCCTATTGTAGGCAAAAACGAAGCAAACACAGCAATAGTTCCCCAAAAAAGAACGTCCTGTATACCAAATATCCAAAAGCCTATCCCTACTAAACTTCCCTGCACTACAGCAATCAGCCCCTGACCCAATATGTTAGAATAAGTAGTGTTCTTCAATGCTCTAGCAAATCGCAAAGCTGTTTGCCCTTTAAATGGTGCATACCTCAATAAACCTTCCTCAAATTCTTCTTGTTCAACAAACATAAAGTATAAAAGAAAATACATCACGATCAACCCGAGTATAATATCAAGCACTCCACTCAACAAGGACGGGAAAAGCTCAGTAGTAAAGTTTTCTGCTCGTTGCAGTGTTTTATCTAGTAAATGATGTTGATTGAATTTAGAGCCGACAAAGCCTGATATATGTTCAATAAATACTTTGACTTGTGAACTGTTGTTTTGGAATTCAGATACTTTATGAATTACCATCATGCTCAAGGCAAAAAAAGGTAACATGATAACTATAAGTGATGATAACATCATGAACACCGCTGCAACCCAACGCTTCCAACCCCACTTATGGATTAAAAACAAAAAGATCGGCCTCGATATCGTATACAGCACAACTGTACTCAATAATGCACCTACTATTTCTCGTGCTGAATACAAAATCAGAGCACTTAAAATTAAAAGTATTGCTACAATGATAGCATTACGCTGTTTATAGTTATAAATAGATGCCATGCGATCTCGATAAACTTACTATAAATATCGCAATAAGATTTTAACTAAAAATTATTTTAATTTCTAAAAAATTCATTTTAATACCTAACAATAAATTGCACACAATACTTAATTTCTCAAGAAAACAGCTTTACGCTTTTCTAAGAATGCCGTAACTCCTTCTTTAAAGTCGTCTGTTCCAAAGCAATTCGAAAACTCTTGTATTTCAACATCAAACCCATTCACTTCATCCATTAATGATGCATTGACAGCACGTATAGCAGAAGCTATTGCAATAGGTGAACGACTTAGCATTTTACTCATCATCTCCTGCGCTTTTGCTATTAGTTGATCCTGTTGAACTACATGATTTACTAATCCCCAATTAAGTGCATCTGCTGCTGAGATCATATCAGCCGTCAGTATCATTTCTAATGCTCGCCCCTTACCTACTAACTGTGTTAAACGCTGTGTCCCCCCATAACCAGGAATAAGCCCTAAACTCACCTCTGGCAAACCCATCTTAGCGTGATCGGAAGCAACACGAACATGACAAGCCATCGCTAATTCCAACCCTCCTCCCAAAGCAAAACCATTAATTGCTGCTATAATAGGTTTAGGGCTATTCTGAATAACATCAAACACTTTGGTTTGGCCCTCTCTGGCTAAATCATGTCCCTGGTCCATATTAAAGTGCATAAATTCTGAAATGTCAGCACCCGCAACAAAGGCCTTCACTCCTATACCGGTTAAAATAATTCCCCCGATACTTTTATTATCACAAGCATCCGTTATAGCCAAATGAAGATCACTCAACGTTGCTCTATTTAAGGCGTTCAGCTTGCTTTCGCGGTTAATGGTTAGAAATAATATTTGATCTTTAATTTCAGAGAGCAGATTTTCGTATTTCATGATTGTTTTTTAAAGTAATTGCAGTAGGTATATGAGCATATTTTGCAGTACAGTACTTGCAAAAAGATTAGAAATTTCGATGTTCTTCCGCCCAATGTGTAATATAAGCCACGATTTCTTCCGTATTCGTACCCGGAGGGAATAGCTTCCCAACTCCAAGATCATGCAGCACATTCATATCACTTTCAGGAATAATACCACCACCTGTAACGAGTATATCATTTAAGCCTTTTTCTTTTAAGATCTTCATGATTTTTGGAAAAATGGTCATGTGTGCACCAGATAAACTAGAAACTCCAATGGCATCTACATCTTCCTGTAAAGCCGTATTGACAACCATCTCCGGTGTTTGACGTAAACCGGTATAAATAATTTCCATACCCGCATCTCGTAAAGAAGTAGCAATAATTTTAGCTCCTCTATCATGGCCATCAAGTCCCACTTTAGCAACTAAAACACGTATAGGCCGATTCAATGATTTTGTCATAGTAAACATAGTAATGCCGTAAAAGTAAAGTAAGTATTTAGGATTTAGTATTGCATGTTTAAGAAAAAGCACAACGCTTTGTTTTAGTAACATAAACACCAAGCCTGCCTTTGCTATTTTTTCTCAAGCTACTCACCCTGGATGTAGATACACTGCCACATAAACTTTAGACCAGCTCTGCTAACATCTACTAGATACTTCATATCAAATACGAGCTACTTACTATTTTACTACTTTTGCACCCTATATTAATATAATGTATGAGTGAGGAAAAATCATTAAACTTCTTAGAAGAAATTATTGAGAAAGATATCGAAACAGGTAAGCATGGTGGACGTGTACTAACACGTTTCCCTCCAGAACCTAATGGATATTTACACATTGGACATGCCAAATCAATTTGCCTAAATTTTGGACTGGCACAGCAATATGGAGGAAAAACCAATCTTCGTTTTGATGATACCAACCCATCCACTGAGGAAGTCGAATACGTAAATAGCATCAAAATGGATGTCAATTGGCTCGGGTTTCAGTGGGATCAAGAGTTATACTCTTCAGATTATTTTGAACAACTCTATTCCTTTGCAGTTATCCTCATTCAAAAAGATTTAGCTTATGTAGATGATAGCACGGCAGAAGAAATTGCAGCAACAAAAGGTAGCCCAACTGAACCAGGTATTCCTACAATTTATCGATCCAGAAGTATCGAAGAAAACTTAAAACTCTTTGAAGAAATGCGTTCCGGAAAGTATCCAGATGGCGCTAAAGTACTTCGTGCCAAAATTGATCTGGCTTCACCCAACATGCATTTACGTGATCCTTTACTATACCGTATTAAACATGTAGCTCATCACCGCACAGGTAGCGACTGGTGTATTTATCCAATGTATGACTTTGCCCATGGCCAATCTGACGCTATTGAAGAAATTACCCATTCGATATGCACACTTGAATTTATTCCACATCGTCCCTTATATGACTGGTTCATCGATCAGCTAGCTATATTTCCTTCACATCAATATGAGTTTGCTCGTTTGAACATGACCTATACGATCATGAGTAAACGCAAGCTACTTCAATTGGTCAACGAAGGTCATGTTACTTCTTGGGATGATCCACGAATGCCTACCATTAGTGGTTTACGTCGCCGAGGATATACGCCAAAATCTATTCGCCATTTTTGTGAACTCATCGGTGTTGCCAAACGAGAAAATAATATCGACATGGGCTTATTAGAGTATTGTATCCGCGAAGACTTGAATAAATCTGCTTGGCGTCGCATGGCTGTACTCGATCCCATCAAGCTCATCATTACCAACTATCCTGAAGGGCAAGAAGAACTACTCCAGGGCGAAAATAATCCAGAAGTAGAGGATGGTGATGGATCTCGCAGCATTCCTTTTAGTAAGGAGCTTTGGATAGAACGAGACGATTTTATGGAGAATCCGCCCAAAAAGTTTTTCCGCTTGGGCATTGGACTTATGGTCCGATTAAAGAGTGCCTACATTGTAAAATGCGAGGATTTTGTAAAAGATAAAAATGGCAACATATGCGAAATCAAGTGTAGTTATATCCCAGAGTCAAAAAGTGGACATGACACCAGCGGCATCCATGTGAAAGGAACTATTCATTGGGTGAGTGTTCCACATGCTCAAACAGCCGAAGTTCGTTTATATGATCGCTTATTTCAGGTAGAAGATCCTTCTAGCGAGGAAGGAGATTTCAAAGAATATATCAACCCTAATAGCTTACAAATAGTTAAACCTGCATACATCGAACCCGACTTAATGAATGCCCCATCAGGGAAAAATTATCAATTTATACGTAAAGGATACTTTGTTTTAGATAAAGAATCAACGCCTCAACATTTAATTTTCAATCGTACAGTCACGCTTAAGGATACTTGGGCTAAATTGAGTACTAATCACTAAAATCATTTTTTTAGTAAGAAATTCTACCTATTTCGAATTTCTTACCTTTGTAATATCTTTTTAACAAACAAATTAAATTATGTATCCAGAATATTTAGTAGCCCCCATGCGTCAAGATTTGACGGACGTAGGATTTGAAGATTTAAAAACAGCAGAAGAGGTTGAACAAGCTATCAAATCTGAGGGTACCGTATTTGTGGTCATTAACTCTGTTTGTGGTTGCGCAGCTGCTAATGCACGTCCAGCTGCCAAGGTTGCTTCTCAACATACAAAGCGCCCAGCTAAGTTAATAACTGTATTTGCAGGAATGGAAAAAGCCGCTGTGGACCAAGCAAGATCATATATGCTACCTTATCCTCCGTCGTCACCTGCAATGGCTTTATTCAAAGATGGACAACTAGTCCACATGATTGAACGTCATCAAATTGAAGGAAGAACAGCGCAACTGATAGCCGATAATCTGATTCAAGCATTTGAAGAGCATTGCTAACAATAGTCAAGTTCAGACATCTTTAAAAAGTATTTTTTCGAGCTCAGCAAAGCTGATATTCGTTTGTACTTTACCTTGCCTTACATAGGCTATCTCACCCGTTTCTTCGGAGATAATCAAAGCGGTAGCGTTGCTTATCTCCGAAATACCTATTCCCGCTCTATGACGTAATCCAAATTGAGGGGGAAGTTGATTATTCTCAGAGAGTGGAAGAATACAGCTTGCACATCTTATTTTATTATCGGAAATAATGACAGCTCCATCATGTAATGGGCTATGTTTTTGAAAAATACTTTCTAGCAATCGTTTAGAAATCCTAGAATCAATCAACTCGCCACTATTCTGATAAAACTGCTCATCAAAATATTCTGCAAAAACAATTAATGCTCCTGTACGACTTTTTTTCATGCTCTTGCATGCATCAACAATCGGCTTCACTCGCAAATGGTTATTCTTTGTGATATCCGCTTTCCCGAAAATAAGAGACCACCAAGCCTTATTATTCTGTGAAAAAGCATTACGCCCAATAAGCAAAAGAAATCGCCTTATTTCTTGTTGAAACACAACGATTAGTGCAATAAAACCCACACTAACAAAGCCTCCCAACATTTCCGTTAACAGATGCATGTGAACCTGTTTTACAGCAAGATATACCAGGTAAATAATAACTAGACCTAATACAATATTAAGTGCTATCGTCTCACGTATAAGACTATATACATAATATAGAATAATAGCAACCGATACGATATCAACAACGTCCAAAAAACGCAGATTCAGGAAACTAAAATCAAATGCACCCATTATTAATTTGGTAAATTGAAACAGACTATGGTTTTTAAAATTAGCAAAAATATACCCGCACAAAAAATCTCAACATTGCCTCAATTGTCTTAAACACAGAGATGTGATTTAACATTTGAATACCATAAATAGTTATAAAATTTTCTAATGTGAAGCAGAAAACACAAACATCTACCTAGGAATTTCGAGCAAAGATAGGGTCAATATATCATCGCCCATTTAAAGCAAAAGAAATCAAAACTGAAAATCTCCTCATTACAGGATATCTAATAGTTCATCTTATTTCCATTTTTTCATTATAAATTTATTTTTGGTGTACAATTTGTTTTAGCGCAATATGAAACCAATAAAAAATACAATCAATCGCTCTGAGCTAAAGGCAGGTGATATATTTATGGAATATGATAGTGATCATCATAAAGTCATTAGATACGCTCAACGGCTAAGTGGGAATATTCGATACTCAAACTTTGTACATGGCGGTATCGTAGACTCTACCAATACCCATGTTATTCATAGTAGTGGGTCAGATAAATTAACCCGTCGCAAAATAGATTCTTTGCTAGATCACAAGGAATACCGCATATATCGCCCCATCAATATTACTCTAGCTAATAAAGTGGCAAAAGTTGCTGAACTTCTATATCAAAACTCTCGGATCCCATACAATTATAGAATACGTGACTTATTTAAAATACTTCCAACATCCCATAGTAAACATGCGAAAGAACAAAGTAGACAAGCTTTGGAACATAAAATGCAGAAATATCTAGATCAAAAAAAAACTCCTGAAAGCTATAGCAAAGATGCGACATCCTACTGCACGGAACTAATCACATTTGTATATCAATATTCAGCTATCCAATTAGGCATGGATCATCTCCAGGTATTGGAAATCCGTGACAATAAAGCCATACCTGCACGCCTTGTAGAAATATTAAAAAAGAGCCCTCTCTTCAAAGAATATAAAAGCATCGAACGAAACAAAAAAGGCAGTGGTGGCTTATCATTTATACGTGGTTTTTAACATAAAAAAAGCAAGCCCAAGGAAGTATCCTGCTATTCTGAAATAATTCGAATAAATTTTCTTAAAACAACTACCTTTGCCCCTCGAAAAGCATTTTTGCATGCCCAATGCAACAATTCAATGCTGAGAATATCATCCCATTTTATTAAAAAAAACATGAGCTTAATTTTAGATGTACACGCCCGTCAGATACTTGACTCGAGAGGCAATCCAACCGTAGAGGTAGACGTAATGACTCAAAATGGAACGGTTGGTCGTGCCGCAGTCCCTTCGGGTGCCTCCACCGGAACCCACGAAGCAGTAGAACTTCGAGATGGTGATAAAAGTAAATACCTGGGTAAAGGTGTCTTAAAAGCCGTTGAGAATGTGAATCAACTATTAGCCAAAGAGATTCAAGGCATTGATGTATTTGAACAAAATATGATCGATCAGTTGATGCTTAACATAGATGGCACAGAAAATAAAGCAAAATTAGGTGCGAATGCTATTTTAGGTGTTTCTCTGGCTGTTGCTAAAGCTGCTGCTCAAGAAAGTAGTCAACCCCTGTATCGTTATATTGGTGGAGTAAATGCCAATACACTACCAATCCCAATGATGAACATCTTGAATGGCGGCGCACATGCAGACAATAAAATTGATTTTCAAGAATTCATGGTGATGCCTACTGGCGCGACCTCATTTTCCGAGGCCTTACGTATGGGAGTTGAGGTTTTTCATCACCTTAAAGATGTTTTAAAGAAAAAAGGTTACTCTACCAACGTTGGTGACGAAGGAGGCTTTGCTCCCAATATTGGATCTAATGAAGAAGCTATTGAAACGGTTTTACAAGCTATTGAAGCAGCAGGATACAAACCAGGTGAGGATATCTGGATTGCGATGGATGCAGCTGTTTCTGAGCTATATGACCCTAAAACAGGTTTGTATACATTCCATAAATCGAATGGGAAAAAGATGACATCCACTGAACTAGTAAACTACTGGACCCAATGGACTGACAAATATCCAATCATTTCTATTGAAGATGGTTTAGCAGAGGATGATTGGAATGGTTGGTTAGCACTCACAAAAGCCATTGGTCATAAAATACAATTAGTTGGCGACGATCTTTTTGTAACCAATGTTACACGTTTACAAAAAGGTATTGATGATCAAATTGCTAATTCCATATTGATAAAGGTGAATCAAATTGGATCACTAACGGAAACTATTAATGCAGTATCCTTAGCACAAAACAATGGATATACATCTGTCATGAGTCATCGATCTGGCGAAACTGAAGACTATACCATTGCTGATCTGGCCGTCGCTTTAAATTGTGGCCAAATCAAAACAGGTTCTGCATCTCGCTCTGATCGGATTGCAAAATACAATCAATTGTTACGTATTGAGGAAGAGCTGGGTGATACTGCGCGATTTATTGGTAAGGATTTCAAATTTTTAAAGAAATAAGTTAGGCCTCCTAACCAAAATAGGAGAAATCATAGCCATGCTAAAAAGCAAGTTATGCTCTCCTATTTTTTATCTAAGTTTGTATTAATGCATCAGATAATCGTCATTCTCCGAAATAAATACATGCTTTCGGGTACTTTTTTTGTACTCTGGATGCTATTTTTTGATCGAAATGATCTGATGTCTCAATACCAATACTGGAGTCAATTAAACAAATTAGAATCCGAAAAGGCATTTTATACAAAAGAAATTAAAAAAACACGTAAAGATCTCTATGAACTAAATACCAATCCACGCATGCTTGAAAAATTTGCGCGAGAGAGGTATTTAATGAAAAAAGAAAACGAGGATATATTTGTTATTGTCAAAGAATCTTCAAAGAAATAAAATCTCATTCTACCCACTCTATTTAACAAAATAAATGTCCAAATGGAGTGGGCTTTAAAATGCACAAATACATGTCTATTGATCATTTAAAAGCAACTTTTTTTTCCGAAATCGAACAAGATTTAAAGCAAAAAGGTTTTTCCATTGATAAGCAAGATACAAGTAGACCATGGGGAGGTTTTTTTGTCATTGATGAGGCTCAGGCCGAAGATTTTGTGAATCATTTTTTTGAAGGTCTTAATATCCATAAACTGAAAATATCAGGAAAACTAAGCCCCAAAATACTCATAGTAGCTCCTCAACAACGACTTTCTTGGCAATACCATCATCGTCGTGCTGAAATTTGGAAAGTAATTAAAGGCACTGTCGGAATAGTTACAAGTCTAACGAATGATGAAGGGGAACTTCAATTATTGAGTTCAGGTAGCTTAATTAGATTACAACAGGGGGAGCGCCATCGCTTGCTTGGCTTAGACGATTGGGGTATACTGGCAGAAATATGGCAACATACCGATTGGGATAATCCATCTGATGAAGACGATATCATACGTATTCAAGACGACTTTGGACGATAAATTTGCTTACTCAGTCATGCATTTGCAATTCTGATATCATACAATATCAATCTTAAATTAGGCATTGAGTATAATCAATACGTTATACATAGGAAATAATGGCAGAATCAAATTATAGCGAAGACAGTATCCGTTCACTCGACTGGAAAGAACATATTCGCCTTCGTCCAGGAATGTATATTGGTAAACTGGGTGATGGCTCGGCATATGACGACGGAATTTATGTATTGCTCAAAGAAATTATAGATAACTCCATTGATGAATATGTAGCAGGTCATGGTTCAATAATTGAAGTAAATATTAATAGTGATACAAATAAATGCTCTGTCAGAGATTATGGAAGAGGTATACCATTTGATTTAAATTCTAATAATATTAGTGCATTAGTATTAGCAATGACAACTTTACATGCTGGTGGAAAACATAGAAGTAAAGATGGTAAATCAAGTTATAAATATAGTTCAGGAATTAATGGTGTAGGGGCATCTGTAGTTAATGGAGTTTCTAATAGTTTCTTTGTTAAAGTTATTAGAGATAATAGAGTAGCAACTATTGAATGGAAAAATGGTAAACTATTTAAAGATTTAGAAATTACTGAAAATATTAATAATGAAAAAAATGGTACTTTTGTTGAATGGACTCCTTCTGTAAAAGAGGATGAATTTGATCATTTTAATGTATTTGAATCTGATTGTAAATTTATTAAGGAAGATATTGTAAACATGTTTCAATATATTCCATATTTAAATATTGGGTTAGAAATAGTTTTAAAGTTTGATAATGAAGTTTTGTTTTTTAAAAAACAAGATAGTTCTGCAAATATTTTACAAACAAATAATCAAAAAACTTTACTAGAAAACACTCCAATATTTAAAGAAGAATTAGCTTTAATTTCAAATAAAACTAATTCTTCAAAAAAAGTCATTCCATTGGATATTTGGGAAACATATTCACAAGAAGAAAAAAATAAATATGAAATAAAGACTTCATTAATTGAATTAACTTTTAATTTTGCAATGGTAGAAAATCCTCTTCAACTAAGTTTTGCTAATGGTGTTAGAATTGGTGGTGGTAAACCAGACATTGCATTTAAACAAACATTAAAATCTGTTGTTAATGAATATGTAGCAATGAAAAATAAAAAAATAATTTTTGAACAAGAAGATATTTTTAATAATTTAACATTTATGTTAAGTGTGAAGATTAATCAACCATCATTTTCAGGACAAACAAAAGATAAATTAAATAATCCTGAATCAGGAGTTATTACTAAATATTTCATGGAAAAATATCTAAACTATTGGATAAATAATTTAGATAGAGATGATATTAATTTAATTTTACAAGTATTAGAAACCTGCCAAAAAGCGAGACAAAATTCAAAAAAAATTATGAGTGAATCTTTAAAATCCATTAATTCATTAAAACCATCTGAAATATTAAAATTAAAAGGTAAATTAGAAGATTGCTGGTCTAATGAATTTGAAAAAAATGAACTTTTTATTGTTGAGGGAGATAGTGCTGCTGGTCCAGTAAGAACAACTAGAAATTCTAAATATCAAGCTTTTATTCCATTAAAAGGAAAACCTTTGAATGTTATTAAAAAGACAAATCAGTATAAAGTTTTTCAAAATAGTGAAATAAAATCTTTATCATATGCGCTTGGTGGAATAGGTGAAGATTTTGATATTGATAAAGTAAAATATCATAAAATTATTATTTTGGCAGATGCGGATTTAGATGGTTATCATATTACATCATTAATGTTAACTTTTTTCTTTCATTTCTATCCAGAAATGATAAAAAAAGGATATATTTACGTTGGATTAGCACCTTTATATAAAATAATTACAAACAATAAAAACATTATTTGGGCTTGGGATGAAGAAGAATTAAAAGAAAAAACAAAAGATTTGAAAAATTATAATTTAACAAGAAATAAAGGATTAGGGGAAATGCAAGCTCAAGATTTATTTGAAACAACTCTAAATCCAATGAATAGAAAAATTATCAAAGTAACAATTGATGATTTAATTGAAAGCAAAAATAAAGTAAATACTTTTATGAGTGATGATAAAGAAGATAAATTTACTTTAAAAGATATTATGAAAAAATATTTCTTAACAAATCAATCTGAATTAAGTTTTATTAGAGAATAAGGAAGAATAATGGAAAATAAAGAAGATATATTAGTTGATTTTACATTGTATAATTTTAATCAAGGTTATTGTTATTTTGTATCATTAGATAAAATAGATGATAATTATAAAGAGAATTGTGAAACTTATTTTAAAAATGATTTAATTGAAATATCTTTTTCAAGAAATTCTTTAAAAAAAGAAATTCTTGAAAATTTAAACACTATAAAAACAGATATAAAAGAGGTATTTTTAAGAGCTTCATTCTCACGAATAATTTCTGCTCCAGATTATACATATGCTTTTTTACCTTTATCTGTTTATAATATCTCATTATCAGAAATAATTGAAACTAATGAAGATATTACTTTTATATATAAAAAATAATTTTTTAAGCAAAACAGAATTAACCTAAAAATATAATGTTGTTTTTTGATACATTGTTAATTTTTTAGGTTAAAAAATAATATTTTAATAAAAAAAACTTGACTTATTTTAAGGAGTACACTATAATAATGTAATAATGATGAAATAATTTTATAAAATTATTGTTTTTAAAGTATTTTTAATTAAATTTAATAAAGGAAAATATATGAAAAAAGTATTAGTTATATTACTTGCTGCAAGTTCAACAGTTGTTTTTGCAGATTCATTTCAAGAGTTTAATAATAATTTGTATGCATCATATGACTTAATTTCACCTAGTTATAATAATGCAAAAAATTTAAATAATTGGGGTATTGGTGGAACAGTACAAACTAAAAATAATATTTGGTTAGCTGGTGCAGCATCTATGGGGCAATCAAATGCTGATGGAAATTTACCAGCCCAAAATATTGGTAGTATTGGATTAAAAGCAGGTTATGCTTTTCAATTCTTCAATGGTGATGATAATGGCTTCCAAGTAATTCCATATTTATCATTTAGTTCTCAACAAGGAGCAGTTGTTGTAAATAGTGCTAATAATGGTGCATTAAATTCTGGACAAATTTATAATTATGGTATTGGTATTCAGCCTGAATATCGTTTCCTTGGCTCTTTAAAAGCTGCATTAGCTTTAGGAATGTATGGAAATCAAATTAATATTAATGGATCAGATCAGCAAAATGTTAATTATTATATTAGCCCAGAAATTCAATATGATATTGCTAAAACAATTATGTTAGGTGTTGGATATTCTTATACAAATGCCTTTAATGCAAATAATTCTTTAACTGGAACAGGTGGAACAAATACTGTATCATTTAAAGTAGGTTACTTATTTTAAAATAGAAAAGGAGGGCAACCTCCTTTTTTCATATAAAGGAAAATAAATAGATGTTGGAATATTATGTTGAAGAGTATAATTTTTTACCACAGAAAAAAAATTTAACTGGTAAAAATGCGATTGAAGCAGTTAAAGAAAATATTGACAATATATTTTTTATAAAAAAATTTGATGAAGCAATGGCAATTGAAATATTATCAAATTATGGACTTTGTTTGCCAATCATTCCAAATCAAACAAAACAAATGTGTTTAACTGCTGTTAAGCAAAATTATAAAGCATTACAATTTGTACATGAACAAGATGATGATATATGTATTGCTGCTTTAAAAACAAATTGGAAGGCAATACATTATATTAGAGAACAAACCCCAAAAATAGTTGATGAAGCTATTAGACAATCTTGGGAAGCTTTGGAATTTATAATATCTCCTAAAAAACAGAATTTAATTGAAGCTATTAGACAAGACCCAAAATCTTTATTATTTTTACCAACTAATCCCAATGAAGAAATGTCTTTAATTGCAGTTCAACAAGATGGTATGGCATTACAACATATCCCTGGTAGGAATCAAAATAAAAAAATATGTACTATCGCTATTATTCAAAACCCAAATGCAATAAAATATGCAAAATATCAAAATGATGATATTTGTATTGAAAGTGTTAAAAATAATGGTTTAAATTTACGATACATAAAAAAACAAAATCAAAAAATATGTGAAGCTGCTATATCAAATAATCCAGAAGCTATAAAATATGTATTTAAACAAAATGAAGCTTTGAATAAATTAGCAGTTAGTCTAGATGGTGAGACATTAAAATATATTCATAATCAAACGTTAGAAATTTGTAATATAGCAGTATCACAAAGAATTTTTGCTTTAAAATATGTTTCAGACGATATTATAAACAATTCCAATAAAAAAGGTTTTTTAAATAAATTTTTTAAATAAAAAGGTATAAAAACCTTTTTATTTATTTTCAAGGGGAAATGGGTCTTCTAATTTAGAATTAATTTTAGTTAAAGTTTTTTGATAAAGTTCAGGATAATCTTTATAATAGATTTTAAAATATTCTATTATTTCCTTTTTTAAATCATCAATATTTTCTTTGTTGTTGGTGGCACAAATGAAATCTATTAAAAATGTTCTAAATTTTTCTCGTTCATGTTTTAATTCACTTACTTTTTTTCTACTGTTTTTATTAAGATACTCGTCATATTATCTATAACATTATTACTCATAACTATACCTTTTAAAATAAAATAATATATTATTATAACATAATAGTATATTATTTGTCAATTTTTAAATTTATATTAAAAACTTATATTATATATTA
>CALLKE010000258.1 GCA_938008555.1 uncultured Pedobacter sp. | reverse complement strand
GACGCATAAGAAGCTATTAAGTTTGAAACACAATTTCTACTGATAGATAAAACATAGGCTATGTCTCGAGTGCCAGAACCTCGAACCAGCATTTTGCTTGCTCATTCCTTGATACCAGGATTGGCACCACGGTACAAATAGCTCTCTTGGTACGTCTTCATGCACTTTTTACACTTGTAGATCTGCTTCTTGTTTCTTCGTAGTCCATTTTTTACCACCTTTGTGCTCTGGCAGCGAGGGATTAGTTTCGTTATTCACAAAACCAATCCCTCGCTGCCCTCTTTTCGAAATCCACATCCACTATTGTGACACACTACCTTAATTTTTATTATGTGAATTTAAAATATAATAAATCAATTTTAGAGAATATATGACTTCTGCTTGGAACATCACCCATTTCGATATTTTATATTTATGGAATAAATGTCTGTTTATTTTAATTGTTCCTTTTATACCAGTTTCTAAATTTTTAGATATGTTTTGGTTATGTATCCTATATAAAACCAAATTTTCATCAATAGAACAAAACTTTATTCCTTCGGCAAGCATTCTACCCCACAATTCATAATCTTCGCCAATCTGAAATTCCGATCGAGTATCAAAGCCTCCAAATTTTTTAATAATGTCACATTTTACTAGTACAGAGGAGAGTGTTATATAATTTGATAAAAACAGTCTGGATAAAGTTGCTTTTGGAGGAATACTTATACTCCTTTTCTTTACAAGATTTGATTTTTGATCGATATATATTCTATTGGTGAAACACAAATCAAAACCATTGATAGCCACGAGTTGTTTTTTTAATTTTTCTGGTTTCCACAAATCATCATCATCGCAAAAGGCAATGTACTCCCCTTTGGCCATTTTTATTCCTTCATTCCTAGTTTTTGAGGGTAATCCTCTATTTTTTAATAATTTTATGTAACGTATTCGCTTATCATCATATGATGCAACAGTATCATCGGTATTATCTGTTGATGCATCTGAAATAATAATTAATTCTATGTGAGGATATGTTTGCCCAAGAATACTATCAATAGTTTCTTTGAGAAAGTAAGCCCTATTGTAAGTTGCAACGATGACAGAAATTAGTGGTGGATGAGCCATGAAATTTGATGACGTGGGTAAGAACTAATGTGTTTTTTCATCAGTTTAGTCATAGTTTGCACTTGCTTTTTTTTTATTGATTAGCGGAAATGAGACCTCTTGATGTACACTTATATTTCGAAATCCTTCTAATGCATTAAAATCAATCCGATATCCTTGCTCCCAGAGTTTTAATAAAGCTAGTTGTGATAATGAATTATTTTGACCGTGTACATTGGATACCTCAGTTTGTACTTTATTGCATGGATTATTAAAAATAATAGACTCACAGCAACAAATGCCAGATAGGTTTTCGTAGTACTTTTTAAAACACTGCAAAGCAGTTTCGAAAGAATTTGGAGCTTTGTATGATAGGTTTTCTGCCCAAAAAAATGCATCATTTTTATTAAATAAATGACCATCTACCGATAAAGGGTAAGCCCAATCTAAAGTGGATCTGTTCCATTTCCATTGCAAAAAAAACTCTTTTTGGGTGAAAATAGGTAAAGGTTGCGTCTTATTCATTGCATAACAATAATTTAGATGATTGCCGTGTCGCAAGCTAAAAATTTCCTTATCGGGATTGATGTGGTCAATTTTAGTTAAATCGAAGTGGTTTTTAAATAAAAGATCATCTACCAAAAAGAAGACGCGTGTGGACACGGTATTGCTTAAAATTTGTTTCAGGCTTTCTTTAAAAGATTCCCTTTGCTTATAGAAATACAATAATTTTGTATTTTTTCTTTCTTCTATCAGTTGCTCATACGCTTTCCCATATCGATCATTTTCGGTAGCATATAATACATGTACTTCAAAAGTGCCTTTTATATAACAGTACAAGGAACTTAATAAACTGTCCAATTGTAGACAGCGGTCCTTTGAAAAAATAATGAATGCTATTTGATTATTCCTGGTTGAATCAAAGGCTGGTCTGTTTTTTAAGAAAAAATAAAAACGTAATTGTGGGATTATAGAATGTATTTTTAATACTAGGCTATTTAGAATAAATGATATAGATAGTTTCTTGATCAAAGTGGGTAGCTTTTTCATGCATATAATTTGTTTGTTTTTTAATGGCGCTCAGAAGATTGTTTCGCTAAGTTTTTAATGGTCATGAAGTTTCATTAGCTGAACTTTCACCATTGTTTGTTTTTTCGGTGTTCAAGATATCACTTCGTTAATTATGTAGAAATTGGGTAGCTATGACTAGTATTTTCTTAGAATTAAGGGAATATACTATATTTAAAAATACAGTAAATAGCTCTAAACCCATCTCTCCAGCCTATTTTTTTTCCTTCTTCAAATGTTCTTCCATAATAAGATATGCCCACTTCATAAATTCTAATTTTAGGAACCTTTGAAAGTTTTATGGTAAGTTCAGGTTCGAAACCAAATCTTTTTTCATTTAATAGTAAAGATTTAGCAATATTGGATCGTACCAATTTATAACAGGTTTCCATATCTGTTAAATTTAAATTGGTAAACATATTGGATAGATGTGTCAAAAATTTATTGCCTATGGAATGCCAAAAGAAAAGTATTCGATGGGGCTTTCCTCCCATAAATCGACTCCCATAAACAACATCAGCAAAGCCTTCTACAACGGGTTTTAATAATACGTTGTATTCTCTAGGGTCATATTCCAAGTCGGCATCTTGTATGATTAGATATTCGCCTGTAGCCAATTCTATACCTTTGTGTATAGCTGCTCCCTTTCCTTGATTATATTTTTGATTAAATAGTGTAATAGGGATTAAAGGGTTACTGGATATATAATGTTTAATAATATTTTCTGTATCATCGGTAGAGCAATCATTTACTACAATTACTTCCTTTTTTATGCCATTTATTAATTCAACGTCTCTGATTTTATCTAAAATTAAATGGATTGTGCCTGCCTCATTATATGCAGGGATAAGTATTGATAATTTATTAGTCATAGTTATTTTTTGAGTTATAAAAAAGAATATGTCTATTATATTACTTTGGATACCGCTGGTATATTGTTTATGGAAATATCACGCTTAAACTTGTAAATATTTCGCAAATGGTAAAATTCAACAGTAGCCAATAGTACAATTAGCCAATCGATAGGTAATCTGATACGAGATCCACAGGCGGCAAACAGTGTTGGAATAAATAAGTAGGAAAGAAATAAGAAAATGGCTAGCAAATACAAGTAGTTTTTTTCTTTAAATTTTCGAAGAAAATGTTTTATTAAAAGTAGCCACATAATTGGATAAGCAAGCATAAAGGGGATACATAAGAGCAATAATGCACCTATTTCCTTTATTCTATTTATGATACTAATGATGTCTGTTACATCTGTTGTCTGGACTGTATTGAGGTCTTTTACTGTTCTTATAGGTACAAATCCCCACCTGTAATGTGAATAATCTAAATTTTTAACAAAATTTTTAACAAAAACCAACGTGGTCTCTTTTGGATACGATTTTGCTATCATTAAGGCTGCATTTTTTCTAAATAAGGCGGCATCTCCCCAATTAACCTTTTCTTTATTGGCAGCAATTGTAGAATCTCTTTGATAGCTATTAAGCCCTTTGCCAGCTAATGTCAGAGTTTCTTTGGAAAAAATATCATACAAGTTGATTTCAAATACGTTTGAGGGCTTCATCACCCCGTAATGGGCATAATTTCGGAAGCTTGGCGTATTTGTTAAAGCGAAAAGTAAAATACTTGTAACACCAATCATTATTTTTACTTTTTTGTCTGCAATGGTATTAAAATGAACAGCGAGGTAAAGTAGAATAAAAAATTCGGGAACAACATACAAAATCAATGTAGGGCGAATATTTGCTGCGTATCCTATAAAAAGTAAATGAAGTATACAATATTTCCATTTTTTTTCTGATATAGTTTTTATGCCGTAATAAATAGCGATAATGAAAAAAAAGGAAAAGAACATATCTGTTAATAATGCGGGAAAATAGATCCAATATGCTCCAGATAACCATAGAAAGATAAACACCATTTTGTTAATACGCTGATCATTTTGGGTGAAAATATTGGAAATAGCTGTGATAATAGGAAAAATTAATGCTGAAAGTATTGCTTGAATTAGATAAGCTACCCAAAAAAAATACTTGCCAAAAAAATATAGTAGTGCTGCTTCATAAGCGGGATAGCCAATGGTTCGGTAATAGTCAGGAGTATTTTTGATACCAAAAGTGCCGAATTCAAGAAAGTTTTTTGCTGGATTAAGATATGAACTCAGGTCGGAGTAATTAAATATATTGTCACTATAGTAAGCACCTTCGGGTGGATGTATATTATAGTTCGAGATTGGACATAAATATAAAATGATAAAATAAACTAGGTTAGTAGTTAAAACAATAGAAAACTGATGTAAAGGATTGGCAAAATCTATTTTCTTAAGCATGAGGGAGTGTAGAGATTCTATATTTAATTTTTGGTCATTTGAATTATAATTATTGGGGGGTTACTAAATCATGCATGGGAGAGGCTACTTGTTTTTCAAATTCATGTTTTTTAAAAACAAATAAACCACATCCATAGGATTGCTCCGCGACCAAGTTTGGGTCAGCATTATAAACAATGCTGCCGCCAAGTGCACTGTCTTTAATTAGCGAAAATTCAACTAACTCACATCCGCTGAATCGGTCTATTATTTGATTGTAAGAATAAATTCGGTGTGCATTAAACATAATTTGAGGAACGCCTACCGGTGTAACAAAAATGATATATCCATTTTTTTGGGTTACTCTTTTTAGTTCATTAATTGCTTTTACATCCCCATTGGGATCTAAAGGATCACCATAGCGTCCCAACCCAATGTGTTCTATCACATGCATGCAGGATATAGTTTCTATTGAATTATTGGCAAAAGGTAAGCTCATTAAATCTCCAGCCTCTGAAGATAAATTACTTAAAGATAAATCAGCTGGTCTGTAGTCATAAAATTTGACAGGCAAAAAAGCTGATACAATTGAACAGAAATATAGACTAGAGGATATATCTATATGTTCTTTAGGATTTAATTTTTTTACTACTCGAGCTGCCCAAGCAGTATGAAAAATATAGTGCCTATCAAATTTAGTTGTGCTTGTTTTCTCTGACAGAATTGGAAATAAATTGCTAATCTCCATCTTAAATTGAGCATCTGAATTTGTTTTTTTTTGCAGCTTCTTGAAAGTAATAAAATCAGAAAGAAATGGTAGTAATTCACTTCCAATAGCAATTTTTCGCTTTAAAAATGAAGTGATTTGTTTGGCTGTTGGCATGTGGTTTAATTTTTAATAATCGTAATATGTTTCCTTGTTACCATACAAAAAATTGACATTTCTTTACTTGAAGTCTATTTTCTTAACTTTGAATACCGATTTTGTTTTTTATGAAATTGAGATAATAGCCAATGTCTCGGCCCCATTTTTTATTAGATTTCAACAACTCGGATTTCCCACTTTCGTATGATATTCCATAGTATTTATGGAATAGTTCTATAAGCTCTTTCCCTTGTTTTTCAAGATTTAAACTCTCAATCACGTATTCTCGTGGATTAAACTGATACCAGGTTGCTTCCATTTTAGCTATAAACTTTTTTATACATTCCTTGTCCTTTACTTTTATTCCACATCGATCATCAAAGTAATATGCAGATGTGACATTTGGATAATCTAGTTCATCTTTAGTGTATCCCTTTTGAGATAGCAAGTCACAATGTCCAAATCGCAATACATCCCATACCAAAACTGGTACATTCATCGAGAGCGCTTCTTCAAGTGCCAAGCCTTGGCTTTCTGCACAACCAAGCCAAATAATATATTTTGTGTTTTGTAGTTTGTCTACATAATATTCCATTTTGTAGGAACCGTACGTAATGATCTCATATCTAATTTTTAAATATTCTAGTGTCTTTTTTAAAAAAAAAAGTTCTTCTGGGCTTCTTTTTTTTAAGTATACTAATACGATACCATCTTCGGGTTTTTGTCTTTCTTTAAATAATTCTGTATCAATACCAACAGGCCAGCTTTCGAGGGGACATCTGTTAAATCCAAAATATTTCCAATTACCAATTACCCAGCTTGAAGGGTGAACGTAAATAAAATTCGACATATTTATATCGGTGGGTATCTGTCTTGGAAATACATATAAATTGGGGCCAACAATAGCTTTTAATTTCATTTTTGCTGCTTTTCGTAATGCTATCAGATCATTTTGTATCCACAATTGGGAGGTAGCATCTAAACTTCGATTAATGCAGTAGGGATAACCTAAGCGTTCGAAACTTTTTATAGCGTTCAGAAGAACACCCTTTGGCCCACGACCTGCACGAAAAGAAATTTGTTTAGAAATTATATTGATCATAATCAACGGGCTTCTTTTTAAAATTCATATGATAACTTATTTGCTGATAATCAGATTTTTTGGCGATTTATTAGATAAAATGCTTGAAGATAAGCAGCAAGGGTTAATAAAAAAAATACGATGGCACTAACACAAATTATACCTGTATTGCCATATTTATGGGCAAAAAAGGAAGCTGTCGGGAATATGATAAAAGCAGATAAAGCACTTGAAAAGGCTGTTAATTTTATTTTTCCAGTGGCACTTAAGAAAGTGAGAAAAAGCCCGTAAAGTAAATAAAATAGTGTCCAAATTCCCATGACTAGAAAAAGCCATTTAGAGCTTACATAGCCTTTTCCTGCAATTATTGTGAGAAAAAAATTGCCTAAAAAAGTGAATACTAAGGTAGCTAAAGCAAACAGAGGGACAGTAACATAGAGTACTCTTAATAAGGTTGTTTTGCACCACTGCCAATCATATCTGTTAATTGCATCGGCAAAGCCAGCCCATAATGGGTTATGAACACCCGCATACATACTTACTACCAATAAGTATAGCCTTTGGGCTAGGCTTAGCTCTGAAGCAGCGGATAAGCCAATTTGTGAAGTTGAGACCAAGGTTGGTGCATTGAAAAGAAATGCTGCAGATGTTTGTATAATAAAAAATAGAATCCCTTGGGTTACCAATTCCCACACCTTTGGTAGGGCTGATTTTAAATTAATATATATATCGAACCATTTTCTTCGATAAACAAAGTAAAAAGTGCCACCAAGGGTACAAAGTAAGTTGACAAGAAAATACAATATGGTTGTTACTGTGATAGATTGGTGTAAGAATGCGGCTATTCCGATAGTTAGTAGACCGAGGACGCCAATAATAATGTTAAGTAATGTTGCAACTTTGATTTCCTGATAAGCGAAAAGCATTGCAGGGCCTATTCCAAACGGTATATTTATTAACAACAAGATTGGTACCCATATTAAAATATTTCGGCCTTCGGTTTTTAATACTAAGTCATTTGTTTTAAACAGATGATCGTAGGGAATATAATGTCGGAACGATAATAATAGTATGGATATGATTAGTGTAAATACAAGAAAAAAGTAAATCACAGAAAAAAAATATCTTTTAGCGTCATCATCACCATTTTCTTTAACTCGACATTCAACCAATTTATTCCTTAGCGCAGAAGCTACACCAAAGTCTGAATTTACCATTACCGAAGTGATTGATGTAATCGAGATCCAAAGACCAAACTCATCCTTGGTATACATTCTTGTTAGTAAAGCGATTAGGCCAAAACGTGTCACGATATTGATAACATTACTTACTGTCATCATTCCAGAGCCTAGTATTAGATTTTTAGTCCTATTGCCAGACCCAAGAGCTAAATTGTACGAATGTTTTGCCCAGTATTTAGGGGATATAATACCCATATCTATCCTCTTACTTTGATTAACTCACTGTCTAATTTCTGGGGAGTACTAGAAAAAGCTACGTTACTGGACTCAAGTAATTCTGAAATTTCATTTATGAAATTTTCAATTCTGTGAAACGTAGTGTGGCTTAATAGGACACTTTTTTGGGCCTTATTAGCATAATCAGAAGCTATGTTTGGATTCTTTAGTATGTAGCCAAAAAGAGAATTATATTCTCGAGGGCTGCCAGCAACGAAAATTTCATCAGGTCCAAAGATAGAATGAAGAAAAGGAGGATTATCAACAATTTGTGGAATGCCAACTGCTGCTAAGTTATAAGTCCTCTCATTTACTTCAAAGTTCCATTGCTTTTGCCCACCAGGTCCGTGTATATTTAAGCCTACTTTAGCTCTTGCATATAGCCAAGAATGTAAACGGCTGTCTATCCATTCAGAGTGGGCCCATCTAGGGCCACCAATAAATCCGTAATAATTTTTAAAAATATCTGAAAAGTGTTTAATATACTCTGCTTCATTGCATGAACCTATGAAAATATAATCTAAGTCTTTTTCTAGATTTGATTTAATGGGTTTGAATTTTAATATATTGGCTCCGAAAGGTACAGAAACGATCGGGTAGTTGAAGTCATGGTATAATTTATAATCTTCATGATAGTTTAGATATGCCTGCTTTCGAAAGGAGTAATAAAAATCGACTCCACTTTTTTTCGCTAATAAAAGTCTTACGCGTAATGGTGTATTTATGTTAGAGCTTCCAGTAGCTGTCAATCCAATAGAAAATGCATGCATTTTTCTCAGATTACGAAGTTTTTCCCAGTCCCAATCTTTCATGTACATGGTATAGTCATCTGCCAATATAAGATTTGGAACTTGATGTGCGAATAAGTTTTCCAAATCTTTAAACTTTCTAAATGGAAATACTTGAATACCCATGTATTGAATTGTTTCAATAAGATTACCAAAAAGAGAAGAATTTCCAGGCGATTCAGCGGAAGCTGGAAGCTGGATAAAAAAAACTAATTTCTTGTGTTGGAAGTAATTTAGATACTTATGCTTTAAATTTATAATATCAATATTTTCGGATAGAGCTTCATTGTGAATTTTACCACGGTAATTGTCTTTTGCCCAGTTTAATAATGTATCGTGATTTTTGATTGTTTCTGGATTTATTTTTCGTTGGAAAAAATAAAAAAGCGTATCTACTACAAAAACTCTTATTCTGTAGAGCGTATAAGACGGCAGCATAGAGAAGATACTTTTTACTCTACGATAAAAAATTTTGTTAATCATATTTTTAATAATTTAAGTTGTTTAGACTTATTTCTGATAGTGTGTCTAAATAGTGGATAGTTTTACACTTGTAAATCTGTTTTTTGTTTCTTCGTAGCCCATTTTTTACCACTATTGTGCTTTGACAATGAGGGCAGTTTAGTTTTATGGTATTCACAAAACAAAACTATTCCTCCCTCATTGTCTTCTTTTTAAAATTCTCCATCTACTTTTGTGAAACACTACCAAAAAATCCTCTAGTACTAGGGGCAGGTTTCGTCCTTACAAAAATTCTGATTCCTATTGCTTACTCTTTCATTTATCGCGAACTAGCAATTCTTAAATATCAAACTCTTTAATAGGTGATGATCGAAGTTGGTATTAGAGCATATAAGTTAGAGTTAAAAAAAAAATTTTGACTGAGATATTTGAATCTGTTCGATTACTTATAAAAGTCCTTACTTTTTCTGCTAACAGTTGGGCTCCTGGAATGTGCTTAATAAATCTGAATTTCATAAATGAAATTGAGTTCATGAGCTTATTATTAGAGTGGCGAAAATCTTTGGTGGCGTCATTAACTCCATTATTGTTGGTGGGTTTGGATAACAAATTTGTCGCTTGGTGATTTATATGGAATGCCACAATCGAATCAAAAGATTGAATGGACCATACTCGATTGTCTGAACGACTTGAATTAAGTAAACTGAATCTATGATTAATTTTATCCATAAACTTTTTGATATACTCAATGAATGAATAGCGTTTAGAGCCGAATCCATCCATATATGACGTATGTGTTGTCTTCAACGACGAGCATCCCTCCATCTTTGATACAACCAAGCAGCATTTCGGTCGTGATAATCTGTTGTATATAAGTGTGTCCACAGTCGTCTAAAACTACATCAATCTGACCGATACTCTTGATAAATTCTTGCCAGAAATTTTTATCACTTTGGCTGCCAATAAAAATCTCGAAACCATGATGCTCCCATTTTTTTGCATTTGGATTTAAGTCAATGCCTATAATTTTGGCTTTTGGTCCGAAGAAATCACGCCACATGAAAAGAGATCCCCACCTAAGACACCAATTTCGACAAAGGTAATTTCTTTGTCCCGGTAGCGGGAAAACAACTCATCATACACTGCAAAATAAGTGCTGTGTTTGGTACTTTGGTAGGGGCTTTTAAGATAGGACTGGTAGCTCAAGCTATTTTGCATGATTCAAATTTAACCTCAAGTTAATATTTTCTAAAATAGACAGACATTCAGCCAAATTATTTTAAGTCGATAATAGTCATAACTATTTAAGTGTTTATAAAAATTGATTATGCGTTGTTGTCTAAAAATGTTCACTCATTCCTTATTAATTTCCCCTTCACTTCCTTCACCCCCGAACTATACTCATAAAATCCACTTCCTGATTTAACTCCTTTATTCCCTGCGGCTACCATATTCACTAAAAGTGGACAAGGGGCATACTTCGGATTTCCAAAACCTTCATAAAGAACGTTCAATATTGCCAAACAAACATCTAAGCCAATAAAATCAGCAAGTTCAAGTGGTCCCATTGGATGGGCCATGCCTAACTTCATGACGGTATCAATTTCCTCAACGCCTGTTACTGCTTCATGTAAGCAATAAATAGCCTCATTAATCATCGGCATCAAAATGCGGTTTGCTACAAAACCAGGATAGTCATGCACTTCAACTGGGACTTTGTTGAGCTTTTTTGTTAAGCTCATGACACTTGATGTCACCTCGTCGGAGGTAGCATATCCACGGATCACTTCTACCAATTTCATTACAGGCACAGGATTCATGAAATGCATTCCAATCACTTTATTGGCACGATTGGTTGCAGAAGCAATCTTTGTAATTGATATGGATGAAGTATTGGACGCTAAAATAGCTTCTGGTTTACAAAATTGATCCAACTCTTTGAATATTTTGAGTTTGAGATCCACATTCTCAGTTGCAGCCTCAACAACCAAATCGACCTGTTCGACACCTGATTTGAGATCAGTATGTGTGGTGATGTTATTGATTATGTTGATTTTATCTTGTGCTGTAATGATCCCTTTTGTAATCTGCTTATCCAAGTTTTTAGAAATAGTTGATAATCCTTTTTGAAGAGCTATTTCAGAAATATCAATCATTTTGACTAGATAGCCAAACTGTGCAAAAGTATGAGTAATCCCATTACCCATAGTACCCGAACCAATGACTGCAATATTTTTCATGAAGTTTGTTGTAGGCAAAACAATGAGATGCCGAAACTACAAAAAAACAGTAAAATAAATAATTCGTTAGGCAAATTATTTATTAGATTTGGTTTTATTGGATATACTAAATATGGTTTTAGTACGTTATCGATTCATTTTTTCAAAATCTGGCTCTTATGATGTCGTCAATCAAAGTAGATCATACTGTTTTTGATCAATTAGGCAGTCTGGGACACCAAAGTGTGTTTTTTTGTTGTGATGAAGATACCGGGCTGAAAGCCATTATTGCTGTTCATGATACCACTTTAGGGCCAGCTTTAGGAGGGACTAGGATGATGACCTATAAGACGGAGGGAGATGCGTTGAGAGATGTTTTACGCCTTTCTAGAGGCATGACTTATAAGGCAGCTATTACGGGTCTGAATTTAGGTGGAGGGAAAGCTGTTATTATTGGAGATAGTCGCACGCACAAGACAGAGGCTTTAATGCGACGCTACGGTCGTTTCATCAAGAATTTGAATGGCTTATTTATTACGGCCACCGATGTGGGTACCAATCAAAAGGATATGGAATATATCCGCATGGAAACCGAGCACGTGACTGGGGTTCCAGCAGAAATAGGGGGAAGTGGAAATCCTGCTCCTATCACCGCGATAGGGGTTTATTTTGGAATTAGAGCTTGTGCTAAAGAGTTGTTTGGGAATGATACGCTAGCTGGAAAATCAGTTGTTGTGCAAGGAGTTGGACAAGTAGGAGAGTGCTTGGTACGTTTGCTTCGAAAAGAAAATGTTAAGGTGTATGTAAGTGATATCAATGAGGATCGATTGATTCCAATTGCTAAAAAATATAAGGCAGAAATGGTATCTAATGCAGATATCTATGATTTGGATGTAGATGTATATGCTCCCTGTGCATTAGGAGCAACCATTAATACTTTAACGATCAACAAGTTAAAGTGTGCAATTATTGCCGGAGCTGCTAATAATCAATTAGCGGATGAGGAAGAGCATGGAAAAATATTGTTGGAGAAAAACATTTTATATGCCCCTGATTATTTAATTAATGCAGGAGGATTGATCAATTGTTACTCTGAAATTGCTGGATACAGTAAGGAGCGTACGATACAATTGGCGGAAAATATCTACGAAGTGACCCGTGATATATTGAAAAAATCGAAAGCCGAAAATATTCCTACACATGTGGCTGCGAATCGAATTGTCGAAAAACGCATAGCTGATATTAGAAGGATAAAAACAAATGATTAAAATATTGAGGGTTTATATAGCCGGATATCAATAATAATAAACTACCTTTGCGCCTTCTTGTAATAAAAATGACATATCTCAAGTGTCGATCACTAAAAATTGTTCTTATACATGTTAAATAGAAGGCATCTCAGGGTAAAGGTTCTACAAACTTTATATTCCTATTATCAATCCGAAGTAAAAGATTTTAAACCTTTTGAAAAAGCATTGTTAGGTAGTGTAGAAAAAGTTTACGAGCTATATATCTGGCTCTTGTCTTTGTTAGTAGAAATAGCTGATCAAACTATCTTAGATGCTGAAGAGCGAGCAAATAAATATTTGCCTACACCGGAAGACCTGTCTGTGAACACAAAATTACAAGAGAACCGTTTTATAGTATCGTTAAAACAAAATCCAGAATATATTACTGCTGTTAAGAAGTATAAAATATCGTGGGACTTTGACCCTGAGATAAGTAAATCTGCTTTTGACGCGCTGAAAAATACAGAGGAGTATGCAGCTTATCTTGACTTAGAAAGTCATTCAATCCAATCAGATAAAGACATCATTAAACATATCTTCAAGAAAATAATTCTAAAATCACCCGGCACTGTACAAGTCTTTGAGGAAAAATTTATCAATTGGCCAGTTGATAAAGATGTATTGAAGGCTTTAATTGCAAAAACATTCAAAAATTTCTCAAGCGAAAATCCAGCAGATAATAAATTAGCATCTATCTGTCCAAATTGGGATGAGGATAGGCCATTTATTATCAATCTATTTTTAAAAACAATTGCTTTTAAAGAGGAGTATCAAAAACTAATCGCACAAAAAACAACTAACTGGGAAACAGATCGAATTGCTATGATTGATATTTTGCTCATGCGCATGGCTATTACTGAAATATTACATTTTCCACATATTCCCGTTAAGGTAACCATTAATGAATATATTGAAATATCAAAGGAATTTAGCACTCCCAAGAGTAATTCGTTTATAAACGGTATTTTAGACAAAATTTTGTCCGACCTCCAAAAAGACGGAAAAGTGCGAAAGCAAGATCGAGGGCTAAGGGAATAAAAGATGTGGGAACTCAGGGCAATAAGCAGCTGTGAATGTGATGCCCTCGAATAAAATCAAATCATTTTTATAAAAAATAAATTTATATGTCAACAGCTACATTATTACAAGTTTCATCAGGATCAGGTTTGGGACAATTAGGTCAATTTTTGCCTATTGTGCTCATTATTGTTGTGTTTTATTTTTTTATGATTCGCCCACAAATGAAAAAAGCGAAAGATCATAAAAAGTATGTGGAGGAATTGAAGAAGAACGATCGTGTAATTACAACTTCGGGTATACACGGCAGAATAGTTGACCTAAACGATACTTCTTTCTTAATTGAGGTTGAAAGTGGAGCAAAAATTCGTTTTGATAAATCAGCGATTTCACTAGATGCTTCTAAAGCTTTAAACAAAGCTTAATTACTAGAAACAGTAATTAAAAAAATGCCACCTCTGATATATATCAGAGGTGGCATTTTTTTGTAATCCGATTTTAGTTTTGTGTGAAGGAGGATGTGTGAAATTCAATACGAACAATATCGCCTAATTTAAGACCTAACAAGCCACTTGCATTACCCTTGTTAATTGCTATCTCAAGATGATTGCTAATTCCAAATAAGCATAGTTTTTCTCCTTCAGGTACCTCGTTGTAATGCCAGCTTAACTCTGATATCGATTCGTTTCTTCTGAAAAATAAAGTGAAATCGCGTTTGCGCTGAACCTCAGTAAAAACATGCTTGTTAATATTTGTAATCACGTTTTGGAAAGAATCTATATAAATTACGCTTCCTCTAATCATATTTTGTTCGATGACAGGGCTCAAGCTAATCTTCTCTTTTACGGTTTGTACGGGCATCCCGATTTCGGCTAATATTCCTCCTTTAGCAAGATGAGCAGCTGCCTTGGCGAGAATATCTGAGAGTGGAAAGTGGAGTAATTTAAGATCTTGTAGAATGGTTAGCTCAACTACTTCTGAAGGACTTTCATCAAATAACAAAGAAAATAGACCATTATCGGAACCAACAAAATAATGACCACTATAGCTTAAAGCCAAGTATCTGGCATTTTCATTAAACACAGAATCAATACCTATGAGGTGAACGGTCGATTTAGGAAAATAATGAAAAGCATTTTTTAATACAAAGGCAGCCTGTAGAATATTAAAGGCGGGGATATCGTGTGTGATATCGACAATATTTGCACTCGGAAACTGACTCAGAATACTACCCTTAAGCACCGCTTGATAAAAATCCTTGTGCCCGAGATCGGTAGTTAAAGTGATTATTGCCATTTAATTAGTAATATCAATATTTATTGTTAACCTTGTTTTGCAAATCTTAGTACAAAGATTGAGTTTTAATCCTGAAAAATCTAAAAATAGATATCTTGAACGAGCTAGAGTTTACCATAGATGATAATATAAATCCCTTGATCGTGTGGGGTTCAAATAATGAATACTTCGAAATTACGAGAAAGCACTTCCCAAAGATAAAAATTGTACCTCGTGGAAATTTAGTCAAGGTGTTAGGTGATGAAGCTGAATTGATGCTTTTTAGGGAAAAATTCCAAAATATTATGGATCATGTTGACAAATTTCAAAGTTTAAATACGAATGAGCTAGAGCAGCTGTTGGATGCAAAAACACAGTATAATGGAAATAGTTCAGCTTATCTTTCGGAGAAAGGGCTAATCGGTACCAGTTCCGATCCTATTGTTTTCGGCCCGAATGGAATTGTAGTGAAGGCCCGTACTGTTAATCAACGGAAGATGGTTGATAGTATTGGTAGCAATGATGTCTTATTTGCAATAGGCCCAGCAGGTACCGGGAAAACATACACTGCTGTAGCGTTGGCTGTTCGAGCATTAAAAAACAAAGAAATAAAACGCATCATTCTCACTCGACCTGCTGTTGAAGCAGGAGAGAATCTGGGTTTTTTGCCTGGCGACCTGAAGGAGAAAATTGACCCTTACTTACGTCCTTTGTATGATGCTTTGGATGATATGATACCTGCAGAAAAGCTAAAACTATATCTAGAAAACAGAACGATCGAAATTGCTCCTTTAGCTTTTATGCGTGGTCGAACGTTAGATAATTGCTTTGTGATTTTAGATGAGGCTCAAAATGCAACAGATATGCAATTGAAAATGTTCCTCACTCGCATGGGTCCCTCTGCTAAGTTTATTGTAACAGGTGATGTTACTCAGATCGATTTACCCAAAGTCCAACAATCTGGCTTAAAAACAGCACTGAACATCTTGAGCGATATTAAAGGTATTGATGTGATTTATCTGAGTGGCGAAGATGTAGTGAGGCACAAACTAGTAAGAAGTATTTTGAGAGCATATGGAGATATTCAATAGCACACAAAAGCTAAATACTGATCTCCAAGATTCAAGAGATATAAAATCGATGTCGAGTGTGATAAGGGAGACTCATTTTAAGCTACCTAACCAAACCCACTTTTATAAAGGCAAAGTACGTGATGTATATACCATTGCAGATAAATACCTGGTGATGCTTGTTACAGATCGTATCTCAGCTTTTGACGTAGTGCTGCCTGAACCTATTCCCTACAAAGGTCAAGTTCTCAATGAAATGGCGGCTAAATTTTTACAAGCAACTCAGGATATTGTTCCTAATTGGATTTTAGATATTCCTGATCCTTGTGTGACAATTGGTCGGTTATGTGAGCCTTTTAAAGTAGAAATGGTCATACGTGGCTATTTAGCCGGACATGCGTGGCGTGAATATCAACTGGGCCGTCGATTTGTTTGTGGTATTCAATTACCTGATGGATTAAAGGAAAATGATCGATTGCCACAGCCCATTATTACGCCTACTACAAAGGCAGCTACTGGCCATGACCAAGACATCTCTCGTGAACAAATTATTGCTAAAAAAATTATAAGCGAACTAGAGTACTTACAGTTAGAAAAATATACATACGCATTGTATCAGCGTGGCACAGAAATTGCTGAAAAACGAGGGTTAATCTTGGTAGATACGAAGTATGAATTTGGTAAGCTGAATGGTCAAATTTATTTGATTGATGAAATTCACACGCCTGATTCGTCTCGTTATTTTTATAAAGATGATTACGAAGAATTACAAGCTAAGAATGAACCACAACGTCAGTTATCTAAGGAATTTGCAAGAAAATGGTTGATTGAGAATGGATTTCAAGGAAAAAGTGGACAAAAGGTTCCTGTAATGACACCCGATGTTGTTGACTCAATTTCTAATCGTTATATCGAGTTATATGAACGAATAACTAGTGATCGATTTATAAAAATTGATCGAAGTGATCATTTGGGCAAGATAGAGAAGAATATTTGTGAGGCACTGAGACGATTGGAATAAATCTTGTTTTATTCACCTCCAAAGAAGAGGTATTATTACTAAAACATTAAATAGACATGATATGAAATTTACAATAGATAAACACGAGAAATATGTTTTACTGAAATTGGATGAGGCCAAACTAGACAGTGAAATTTCGCCAAAGTTGAAAACCGAATTGATATTGATCAATGCAGAGGGGCAACGTAATATTATTCTTGATCTTTCCTCTATAGAGAGTGTGAGTGACTCATCAGATCTCAGTAGTTTATTGACTGGACATCGAATATGTGAAAACTCAGGTGGAGTATTTATCATTACGGGCTTAAATGATATCATATTAGACTTAGTAGCTGTTTCCCAGCTTGAAAATGTTCTTACCATTGTTTCAAAAGTGGAAGAGGCTGTCGATTTGATTTTTATGGAAGAGATTGAGAAAGAGTTAAGTCGAGAATCGAAGTGATGGCATGGCTTTAGCCCAACCTTTTTCAGAGGAAAAACAAGCTAATTACTCCCATAGTTTTAATACATGAAGTTTGAGGTTACAATACTAGGTAGTAGTTCTGCAACGCCCATTTTTGATAGAAATCCAACAGCACAAATTCTGAATGTAAATGAGAAACTTTTCCTTATTGATTGTGGAGAAGGTACTCAACAACAGATGCTCCGCTATGGAATTAATATGCAACGTATTGGCCATATTTTTATTAGCCATTTGCATGGCGATCATTATTTGGGTTTGGTTGGACTGCTCTCATCCCTTCATTTAAATGGTCGCACGAAACCCGTATATATTTATGGTCCATCCGAGCTGCAGGAGATTTTAGATATTCAATTTAAATATTCACAAACTCAGCTTCGATACCCTATTTATTTTAACTCTACGCGAACAGATAAGTCAATTAAGATTTTTGAAAATTTCGATGTAATTATAGAAACCATTATTCTTGATCATCGTATTCCATGTACAGGGTTCAAATTCTCGCAAAAAAAACGTTTACGTAAGATCATTAAACAGAAGATAGAAGAACTGGAAATTCCTCTAGAACAAATTCCAATGATTAAAAAAGGAGATCCCTTTATTGACAAAAAAGGCAAAGTACATACGTCAATAGATTTAACTATCGAACCTGATGAACCTAAAAGTTATGCATACTGCTCAGACACCTTACGTAATTGGACTTATTTAGAAACAGTCAAGAATGTAGATCTTTTATACCATGAGGCCACCTTTATGAATGATATGTTAGATAGAGCAAGAGAAACATACCATACAACTGCAGCCCAGGCAGGTGAGGTGGCTTTAAAAGCTAATGTAAAGCACCTGCTTATCGGACATTTTTCAGCGCGCTATCGAGATTTAGGACCTCTACTAGAAGAATGCAAAACAGTTTTTGTAAATACTTCTTTAGCCCTTGAGGGACAAACATTTGAGATTTAAAAGGTCCTTTATTTTTTAGATTTCCCCCCCGCCCCGAAAATAGAAAAATGAACATAACGCTTTGGATTTGTTTTAAGATCAATCATTAATTTATCTAAATTATCTGTGGCATGAGTGAGGTTTGTGTATAACTGCTTGTCATTAACTAGCAGGCCTAATGATCCTTGACCAGTATTAACTTTATCTAAAACTGATTGCAGATTGGCCAGCGTATTGTTTGTTTGTGTGATTGTTTGCGCAATATTGGCCTTAGCTACATCATCACTTACTTTATTCATATTGCTGATGATCGCAGAAACTTTGTCGTTATTGTTTTTGAAGTTAGATGATATAGATTCTAAGTTTCCTAGAATAGTCCCAATTTTAACACTTTGAGCACCCACAAGTCCATCTACTTTTTTAGCTGTTCCTTCTAATGTTTCAAGTGTTCTGGCTATGCTTGCGAAACTTCGTTCAAAGTTACGTTGGAATTCAGGATTAATAGTGCCATTCACTGAGGATAGGATGGAATCTAAGCGAGAGATAATCTGGGCTGCCTTTTGTTGTATAGGCTCAACTTGTTCAATAACGGTTTTTTGTGTGTTAGTGCTTAAGGTATCCCCACTTTTAGCAAATTGATTGCTACTTCCTAGCATAAAAATAATCGCCTTACCTCCTAACAGATCTGTATTTTCAAGGCGTGCAATCGTGTTCTTAGGTATCTCATATCCACGGTGTATTTTAAACTCGGCTAAAATTTGCCCACTGGGCAAAAGGCTTAGTTTAGAAACTCTTCCGATTGGATAACCATTAATTAAAACAGGTTTGGATACAGATAGGCCATTCACTCGATCATATTTGGCATAAAATGCATCCTCATCGGAGAAGATATCATTTCCTTTTAGAAAATTATAGCCAACAATAAATATAAAAATGGTCACTATCGCTAGTATACCTACTTTGGTTTCGTTTGAAAATTTCATGTAGTTAATTTGTTTCTTCATTTTTTATTTGCCCAAGTACATTGCGTATGTAAGAGTCTGCGTCAGGGGCTACACAGATTGGTAAAAAAGTATGATGTATTTGAACCCCTACTTAGTTCAAGAGAATTTTTAAAAGATAATCAAAAGCATTTATGATTTATGAGAATACAATATTTTTAGTTACCTACGTCTATCTCATTCGTTAAATTGGTAGAGATCCTAATGGACAGTTATGTATACAACTTGGGTATATAGATTCGGAATTTTACTCCGATTCGACTTGCTTCTTGTAGGCCCGGATAGCATTTAATATACAGGAAACGATTTCATTTTGCCCGGCATCTGAATTAATATAATTTTCTTCTTCAGGGTTTGATATAAACCCAATTTCCGTTAAAACTGCTGGCATACTAGCACGGGCTAGAACAGCTAAACTTTTTTCCTGTACACCACGATCAATACGTCCTACTTTGACATATTCTTCCTGTATTAAGGTTGCCAATTTGATGCTCTGCTCTCTGAAGGCATTTTTCATCAATGATAGAACGATGATACTTTCGGGATCATTTGGATCATATCCTGCATAATTTTCTTTGTAATCTTTTTCTAAGAGTATAGATGCATTTTCGCGCATAGCTACATCTTGTTCATCCAAACGACCAAAACCAGATACAAAAGTTTCTACTCCTTTGGTAGAAGTACTTTTACTTCGGGTGGTGGTATATACTGGTACACGTTTTTTGTGTTTAGTTTTTCGGTACGAACTAATTACTGTATGCGTAATAACGGGCATATCATTACAATGGATTGAAATAAACAAATCTGCTTTAGCACGATTAGCGATACCTATACGCTCATACAACTTTACAAATTCATCAGTTGTGCGTGTATAAATTACTTTTACATCTTTTAGATTACTTTCAATCGCTTTGCCTAATCGTAGAGCAACTTTTAATGCCACATCTTTTTCTTTTGAATAAAGCCCATGAGTGGAACCATCTTGTCCACCGTGTCCAGCATCAACTACAATGGTTCGGATGCGATAGGGTGTATTAGGGGGGAGGCTACTAAATGAAATAAAAGGGACAAATAAAAACACAACCAGTAAAAAATAGATATGTCTTTTCAATGGTGTATTTTTCATTAATTTTGGTCGGTTTTGTAAATCCATCGCTAGTGCAAAAATAATATTCATCATTGAATTTAGAATTTATTAAGTCCTTTTTTTTATCCAGTCTTTGTATTAGTGTATTATTCATATGCTTTACAACTTGTGCCTACTGCCAGGTATTGCGTTCTGCGAATAGTAGTAGTGGAGGTGTAAGCTCATCCATTCAAAAGGTAAAAGTAGATACGGTAAACCAAAAATCTGCATCGAGTATCAACTCTAAGGTTAAATACACAGCGGAAGATTCTATTCGCTTTGATCGAGCTAAAAATATAGTCTATTTATACGGAAAGGCACGCATCACGTACAGTGATTTTGCATTAGATGCAGACTATATTCGATTGGATCAAGAGCATAACATTGCTTTTGCTAAAGGATATTATGATGCTAAAACAAATCGCTATCGCGGAAGGCCAATTTTTAAACAAGGCCAAGAGTCACCAGTAACCACTGACTCATTGATATTTAATTTCAAAACCAAAAAAGGAAAGTCGTACGGAACTTATACGAGTGAGGATCAAGGGTATCTACATGCACGACAATTTAAGAAAAACGAATACGGAGAAGGCTTTTTTACGAATGGTGTCTATACAACCTGTAATGCATCCCATCCACATTTTGGGATACACATTACGCGTGGTATCGTAGGCGAGAAACAAATTGCAGCTGGGCCGATGTATTTAGAGGTTGAAGATGTACCAACTCCATTAGGTCTTCCCTTTGGATTTTTTCCTAAAACGAATAAGCGTAAATCGGGTTTAATATTCCCAACTTTTACAGAAGATGCTGCCCGAGGTTTTTTAGTGAAAGATTTAGGGTACTATTTCAGCATAAGCGACTATTGGGATCTAGCTACGAAGGGCTCTTTTTATTCAAAAGGATCTTACATGACAGATGCGACAGCTCGTTATGAGAAAAGGTATAAGCACAGTGGAAATCTCATGTTAAGTTATGCCGTTACATTTGATCCCACTATAGTGGAAGGCACGCCAGGAGATACACCAGCAAAAGACTTTAAAATACAATGGTCACATTTACAACGTCCAGAGGCTAACCCAGGTACTACTTTTTCTGCTTCTGTTAATGCTGGTACAGGAAGTTATTCTCAAAATACAGCTGCTGGAGGTACATATAGCTACAATCAAATTATTCAAAATACATTAGCCTCTAGTATTAGTTATGGTAAGGACATGGGTTTGTTCAACTTTAGCTCAGCTTTACGTCATAATCAGGATATTCAAAAGCATACAATTAATTTAACATTGCCTGAGGCTACTCTAAAAATGTCCACAATTTATCCCTTTGCGAAGGTTGGCCCTGTAGGTGGACAAAAATGGTATCAAAAAATAAACACGAACTATACTGCAAACGGTAAAAATTTAATCAGTACAACGGACACTACTTTGTTTAAGGGTGGGATCTTCACAAAGTTTCAAAATGGTGTCCAACATACTGTGCCGTTTGTTCTCTCTTTGAACGTTCTCAAATTTTTTCAAGTAACACCTAATATCCAGTATAGCGAAACATGGTATTCATCAACAATTCGTCAAAGCTATGTGGGTGGCATTACTCCTACAATTATTACAGATACTGTTCCTGGGTTTGCTAGAGCATATGCATATAGTTTGAATACAGGGGTGTCAACTAAGTTTTATGGGGTAATTAATTTTAAGAAAGGTAGGCTGGCTGCATTACGACATGTCGTTACGCCTTCAGTCTCTTTTAATTATAATCCAGATTTTGGAAGTGATAAATTTGGTTATTATCGCAATGTGGCAAATGCGCCGGCTAATTCATTTGGTCAAATACCTCGATACTCTATATTTCAGAATGGGGTGTATTCAGGGCCTTCAGCTGGAAAGGCGGCTAGTATTGCATTTACTATAAATAATAATATCGAGGCAAAGAGGAGATCAAAAACGAAGCAAGACAGCACAAGTAGTACCAATAAACCTACTTTTGATAAAATTCCAATTATGCAGAACCTAACTTTTTCAGGTAATTATAATTTTGCAGTCGACTCTTTCCAGCTATCAACGATCACGATTAATGCAAGAAATTCGTTTTTTAAACAGAAGATTGGGTTGAGTTTAGATGGATCATTTGATCCTTATCAAATGAATGCACAGGGTGTTCGAATTAGTCAGTATGCCTTTAATAAAGGTCAATTAGCGCGATTAACTAGTTTGTCCTTGGCTTTGGATCTGACTTTAAGATCATCTGATATGGGTAAGAAAAAGAGCCATAATAGAGGTTTACAAAATATGAATCCTCAACAGGCAGAAGAATTGGAGCAAATAAATAGAGACTTAAATGCTTTTGTCGATTTTAATATACCTTGGAACCTAACAGCCAGATATAATCTTATATATGCAAAACCAGGATTACAGTCTAACATACAAACGAACTCTTTAACTTTTAATGGAGACTTGAGTGTAACTCCTAAATGGAAGGTGACATTTAATTCTGGATATGATTTTATTGCACATCAAGTTACGTTAACTCAATTAGGTATTTATCGCGATCTTCATTGCTGGGATTTAGCATTTAGTTGGACACCTTTGGGGCCTTTTCGAAATTATAGCGTCGATCTGAAAGTGAAGGCCTCTGTATTGCAGGATTTAAAGTTGAGTAAAAGACGAAATTATAACAGTAATGGATTTTGATTTATGTTAGCAGAAATAATTACCATTGGTGATGAACTATTAATTGGGCAAGTTGTAGATACTAACTCTGCTTGGATAGCACAAAAGCTGAATGAGATAGGCCTGTCTGTAAAGCAAATAAGTTCTGTTTCTGATCAAGGTGAGCACATATTGGAAGCCCTTCAACTTGCCGAGAAACGTGCAGATATTATTTTGATGACGGGAGGCTTAGGTCCTACGAAAGATGATATTACCAAGAAAACATTGGCAAGCTATTTTAATGTAGGGATGCACCAGGACGCGGGAGCTTTAGAAAATGTGAAGCGTATCTTCAAGCATTATAATCTTCCTTTACTTGAATCAAATATTTGTCAGGCAGATGTGTTAGATAATGGAGTAGTATTGCAAAATAAAAATGGTACGGCACCAGGAATGTGGATTGAGCAGAATGGAAAAGTATATGTTTCTCTTCCAGGTGTTCCGTTTGAAATGATGTATTTAATGGAAGAGGAAGTAATCCCTCGACTAAAAAAATCATTTCATTTGCCGGTGATTTTCCATCATACGATATTGACCGCAGGAATAGGAGAGTCTTTCCTTGCAAGAGAGATTGAAGATATAGAGGACATGTTACCCCAGCACATTAAATTGGCTTATCTTCCAAAGCTGGGACAGGTGCGTTTGCGACTGAGCGGATATGGTGATGATAAAACGTTGATTAAGCGTGAAGTCTTGTCTTATGGCCGCCAGCTAGTAAATCGAGTGTCGAAGTATGTGGTATCAGAAGGAGATGTACCTATTGAAAAGGCAATCTTGGATTTCATGAGTGCGCGCAGCCTGACACTTACAACGGCCGAAAGTTGTACAGGGGGGTATATTGCTCATATGATTACCCAGCATCCTGGCTGTAGTTCAGTGTTCTTAGGGGGGGCAGTATCGTACTCAGATGAATTGAAGCAAATTATGTTAGGAGTGAGTGAAAATACACTCGCTAAATATGGTGCTGTGAGTGAAGAGACGGTTTATGAAATGGCTATTGGAGCGATTAAGAATTATCATTCTGATTATTCTATTGCGGTTAGTGGTATTGCCGGACCTGATGGTGGTACTCCTGATAAACCAATTGGAACTGTTTGGATTGCGGTAGCTAACAAAACTAAAACCATAGTTCGTAAGTTTCAATTTGGCAACCGACGAATACAAAATATAGAACGCTCAGCAGCAACTGCTTTAACGATGCTTTTCACGTTGTTGAGAGAAGATCACCTTTAAAAAACTATTTTTGTCGACATACTGAAGAATAAAATTTTATGGCTCAATACGAATTGAAACTTCCAAAAATGGGAGAAAGTGTTGCAGAAGCTACCATCATTAAATGGGTAAAACAACCAGGCGACTCCATTGATATGGATGAGTCTGTATTGGAAATTGCCACTGATAAGGTAGATTCAGAGGTTCCATCGCCCATGGCTGGAAAGCTCATAAAACAATTGTTCAGCGAAAATGATGTGGTCCAAGTAGGGGATATAGTAGCGTTGATCGAAACGGAGGTTGGCACATCAGCCAACACAGATTTTCCGGATACTACAATAGAGCCCGTCAAGGAGGAGCAAGAGGCTCAGGAAATAGCTGAAACTGAATCGGTGATTCCTTCGAGCAATCACACAAAATATCATAACTCATCACGGTTTTATTCTCCACTAGTTAAAAACATTGCAGCAGGAGAGGGTGTTAGCTCATCTGAATTAGATCAGATACAGGGCACTGGTATTGAAGGACGTGTGACGAAGCAAGATGTGCTCAATTTTATAGCACAACGTTCTTCTGGCTTAAAAGCGGAAGAGGAGCCTAGTATAGTCCTATCAAATACGAACTCAAAACGAGTGATGGAATCAGCTCCTAAACTATCACAAACGAAGCCCGTAGTCGCTGCTTTTACCTCTGGAGGGGATGAAATTATCGAAATGGATCGGATGCGTAAACTCATTGCAGATCATATGGTGATGAGTAAACATACTTCGCCACATGTAACGTCTTTTGTGGAAGCTGATGTAACCAATATTGTGAAATGGCGTGACCGTGTCAAAACGATTTTTGAGCAACGAGAAGGCGAAAAAATTACATTTACACCTGTATTCATTGAGGCAGTAAGTAAAGCAATCAGAGATTTTCCCATGATTAATGTAATGGTCAATGGTACACAAATTATCAAGAAGCGAGATATTAATATCGGTATGGCAACTGCTTTACCTTCCGGTAATTTGATCGTGCCAGTTATTAAAAGTGCAGATCAGTTGAGTTTGATAGGACTTACGAAATCTGTGAATGACCTCGCTAAACGTGCTCGTCAATCTAAACTAAAACCAGACGAAACTCAGGGTGGAACATTTACATTGACTAATGTTGGATCGTTCGGCAATGTAATGGGAACGCCTATCATTAATCAGCCACAAGTGGCTATTTTGGCTGTAGGAGCGATTAAAAAGAAACCTGCTGTCATTGAAACAGAATATGGTGACGTTATTGCAATCAGACATATGATGTTTTTATCATTATCCTATGATCATCGTGTTGTAGACGGTTCTTTAGGAGGATCTTTTATTAGAAAAGTTGCAGATTATCTGGAGGCATGGGATGTCAATAGGGAAATTTAGTAGAGCATATTAGAATTGTAGATATGCATTGCGAGATAGTTTCTTGTTTCATGCAATTATAAGCTTAAGATGGATTAAAATGCCTCTATTTAATCTATAGCTTACGGAGCAACTAAGGCTGGGGGCTGTCCAGGGTCTCTATACACAGTACGTAAATCTCAACACTATGAAAATAGGAATCGTATGTTATCCAACCTTTGGTGGAAGTGGTGTAGTTGCGACCGAGCTTGGCAAAGCACTTGCTGCAAATGGTCATCAGGTACATTTTATTACCTATAGTCAGCCGGCGCGTCTCGACTTTTTTTCAGCTAATCTGTTTTATCACGAAGTTTCAGTTTCGAAGTATCCATTGTTCGATTATCCACCTTATGAGCTTGCATTAGCCAGTAAGTTGGTAGATGTGGTACGTTTTGAAAACTTGGATATTTTGCATGTGCATTATGCAATTCCACACGCTTCTGCTGCTTTTATGGCTAAGCAAATATTAGCAACCTATGGAATTGATATCCCTATTGTGACAACTTTACATGGCACGGATATTACTTTAGTAGGCAAGGACCCCATTTATAAACCTGTTGTTACCTTCTCAATCAACCAATCGGATGGAGTAACCGCAGTTTCTGAAAATCTAAAGGAGGATACTTACAGGCATTTTGACATCAAAAATGATATTCGGGTCATACCTAATTTTGTGGATATGCAGCGCTTTAGTTTAAAGCCTAAAGATCATTTTAAAATTGCCATTGCACCCAATAATGAGCGCATTATCATTCACACATCTAACTTTCGTAAGGTTAAAAGAACCCAAGATGTGATCTATATTTTCGAACGAATTCGAAAAATAATTCCATCAAAGCTACTGATGGTTGGTGATGGTCCAGAACGCGTTTATTGCGAGCAACTTTGTCGTGATTTAAAAATATGTTCCGATGTACGTTTCTTGGGTAAACAAGAGGCTGTAGAAGAAATACTGTCTGTCTGTGATTTGTTTATCATGCCTTCGGAATCAGAGAGCTTTGGTTTGGCAGCACTAGAAGCCATGGCCTGTAAAGTTCCTGCGATTACTTCAAATGCAGGCGGACTGCCTGAGTTAAATGTGAATGGTGTGACGGGTTATATGGACCCAGTTGGTGATGTTGAAACCATGGCTAAGCATGCTATTGAGATCCTAGAAGATCGTGCTCGACTAAATCAGTTTAAAGAAAATGCACTGAATCGAGCAAAAGAATTTGATTTAGCGTTGATTTTACCTGTTTATGAGAATTTTTATAAAGAAGTTTTAAGTAAATCTGGTAAAGTAAAAATGGAGAGATTAGTCTAGGCTTACGACAAATGTGCCTGAATAGATGGCATATATTCACTTGTACCTTTCTCTTCTTTGGGTAAAACTTGAAGATAGACTTCTACATCTTTATCTTTTGTTACCTCTAATGAATCGACTTTGATTTTATATGGATGTAAAAACTGGCTGAATCAGGTGTAAAGCTGTTTTTTATCCTCATGTTTTTCCAATGAGGCTGCGGGTTTAGAACTAGAAATTTATTGCCATCATGTACATGTATAGGCATATTAAAGTCCTTTACATCTGCTTGCCAACGATATTGTATTAGATGATTATGACGTATTACCTCCAGTGTCGGAATATTTTTAAAACGTAAATACTGATCAAACACCTTTGTGAAATTAATGCCTGACATTTTGTTGATATAGCGAACAACTTCTTCTGTTGTTGTGGTTTTGAGTCCAAATTGGTGATTTAAGCCCCTCATGATTTTAAGCCATTTTCTATCGTCTCGGATGATTGCACGTATCATCTGTAACATGTTTGCACCTTTAAAGTACATATCACCTGAGCCCTCTTGATTGACATGATAAGGACCAATAATCGGACGGTCATTAAGAATATGATGCCTTAATCCATCTATATATTTTATTCCTGCTTGTTTCCCTTGTTTCGATTCCACAAATAAAGCCTCAGAATACATTGTGAAACTTTCGTGAATCCACATATCGGCAATATCTTTTGAGGTAATGCTATTTCCAAACCATTCATGTCCACTTTCATGAATGATCATGTAATCCCAGGTGAGGCCTAAGCCTGTTCCGGAGAGATCAGTTCCGGAATAACCATTTTGATACTTATTACCATAGGCGATAGCACTTTGATGTTCCATTCCCAGGTAAGGAGTTTCAACTAATTTATATCCATCTCGGTAGAAAGGATATGGGCCGAACCAATATTCGAAAGATTGAAGCATTGGTTTTACATTGGCAGAGAAATGATCTTTTGCTTTTTGTAGATTTTCTTGTAGCACATAATAATCCAGACTTAGTTTGCCATTTTTTCCATCATATGTATCAGTGAAGTGGCTGTAGTCAGCAATATTGACGGTGACGTCATAATTATTAATCGGGTAGGATACAAACCAATTATACTTCGTAAATCCATTCTCCATTTTTATAATCGATCGTAATCGACCATTGCTCACATCCATCACCTCATTGGGTACAGTTATACTGATCATCATACTGTCCACCTCGTCTGCCTGTTGGTCTTTGTTGGGCCACCATGAACTCGCACCAAACCCCTGACATGCTACTGCTACCCACGGCTTACCTGCCTTGTCTTTGCTAAATATAAATCCCCCGTCCCAAGGAGCATGTTGGGCAATAACAGGATTCCCGCTGTAGAAAACAGTAAACTCTTCTGTCGAACCCTTTTTTATTTTTTTGGGAAATTGGACAAAAATGGCATTAAACTCACGCTTAAAAGAAAGCTCTTTGCCTTTATAAACAACTCTTTGAATAGCTAGATTTTCAAAAAGGTCGAATTGCAAACGATCGAAGTCTTTCTTCGCTGTGAACCGAAAAAGGTTTGAGCCGCTGATAAATTTTTGATCGATATCAACCTTGATGTCTAAATGATAATATCGGATATCGTAGCAAGTCCGCAAGGGGCCATTACTTCCGCGAAGTGTGTCTGACCTGGTAAAAAGCTGCTGTGAGAATGCTGGGACAGTGAAGAGAATGAGGAGGCTGAGAAGAAAGGAGTCAATTGCTTTCATGGATAAAATGATCTTGTCTCTTTTTGATTTGTGAGATACCAATGTAAAAACAAATTAGAAATCATCAACATGTTGAAAATGTTGAGCAATACTCAAAAGATTGCTCAATTTCAATGGAAGCGGAAGACCCTAATTCAGACAAATTATTACCCAGGGCTAAATATCACATCCCCGTATAATTCCATGGACTAATCTTTTTTATCTCCGTTTTTACAGATTCAGGTATATCCAGTGTTTCTACAAAAGAGGCGATGGTAGCAGCATTAATCTGTTCATTCGTTCGAGTCAAATCTTTTAGTGCTTCATATGGATTTGGGAAGCCCTCACGACGAAGGATTGTTTGTATTCCTTCGGCTACAACAGGCCAATTAGCTTCCAAATCTGCTTCAAGAGCATTTGTATTGAGTACTAATTTTTTCAATCCTCTTATACTCGACCTGATAGCAATAAGCGTATGCGCCATCGGTACACCAATATTGCGTAAAACAGTGGAATCAGTTAAGTCGCGCTGTAAGCGAGAGATAGGAAGTTTTGCTGCCAAATGTTCAAATAGTGCATTTGCCATGCCGAGATTACCCTCTGAGTTTTCAAAATCAATAGGGTTTACTTTGTGTGGCATAGCCGATGATCCTACCTCTCCTGTTTTAATTTTTTGTTTAAAGTAATTGATCGAAATGTACGTCCAAAAATCACGATCTAGATCAATTAAGATGGTGTTGATACGCTTTAGGACGTCGCAATGTGCTGCAAAATTATCATAATGCTCAATCTGGGTAGTGTGCTGCGATCGGTTTAATTGGAGACCATGATTGACGAAATCATTTGCAAATGCTATCCAGTTAATTTTGGGATACGCAACATGATGTGCATTGAAGTTTCCCGTAGCGCCACCAAACTTTGCCGAGAATGGAATGGTTTTTAGGTGCGCTAATTGCGTTTCAATACGTTCTACAAATACCAATAACTCTTTTCCTAATCGGGTTGGAGATGCGGGTTGTCCATGTGTTCTGGCCAGCATAGGGATGTGAGCCCAATCAGTAGCAAATGCCTTTAGGATATCGACTAATTCATGAATTGCTGGTAGATATGTTTCTTCAATAGATTGCTTAAACGAATACGGAATTGCAGTGTTGTTAATATCCTGAGAGGTGAGTCCAAAATGAACAAACTCTTTAAACTCACCTATGGATAATTCATCAAACTGATCCTTAATAAAATACTCAACCGCTTTTATATCGTGATTCGTCGTTTGTTCAATGCGTTTAATTGCTTCAGCATCCTTCATCTCAAAGTTTGCATAAATTGCTCTTAGCTTGGGAAAAAGAGTAGGGTCAAACTTTTTCAGTTCAGGCAAAGGCAGTTCGCATAAGGCAATAAAATATTCTATCTCTACATGCACTCGAAATTTAATGAGTGCAAATTCAGAAAAAAAGAAAGCGAGTTCGTGGCTAGTTTTTCGATAACGTCCATCGATCGGCGATATGGCAGTTAGAGGCGATAAAGTCATTTGGATAGGGTTTTAATGAGTGTATGACCATTATGCATTGGGGCGTGCCCTTCGGTCGGGCTATTTGCTGCAAGTCCTCGCTTCGCTGTGGGCTTTTCGCTTCTATCCCTCACGCAACAAAGAAAAAGTGATGCTTCTGCACACATGGATCATCCATCCTGTTTTTAATGCGAAGATACATTATTTTACAAGGGGTGTCATCCGGCTTTTTTAACGTGAATGTTTGTTGAAAATGGAATGGGAGTCAGGATTACTGTTTTTTTAAATATGTAAGAAATTGTATTGACTATATTTTAATTTATTTATTTATAAGGTCAATTTGGTATTGACTAACCTTGCATTGTGCGTACAAATCTTTGAATTCGTTTCAAAAAAATACTTCTACTCACTTATCGATCCTCAGACAGGGTATTCCTCAAACTAACTTAGTTGGTCATCCAAAAAACAGCTGAAGAAATGGACTATACCCGTATGAGATCTTGGTTTTTTAGCTATCATCTTATTTGAATATTGAATACTAATCTGTGAGAAGCCAATAGCATCATAACGGCAATTAAAAATGCTACCCACAGACTAGTTTAGACCCCTCTAACACAGGGAGAATGCTTCAGAGTGTTATTCATTCCCTTTATTTTGGTTCAACTTGATACGCTTAATTGACTGTTACATTATCTGAGGCTTCTGTTAAATGATGCCCTTCAGTAGCTGTAATTTTTTCAACATTTGGTGCTTTCCAGGTCTTCATGTCCTCTGTTTTGGGGTCATATATTCGCAAAACAAGATCCAGGTTTTGATCTTGACGGTTGATAGGTAACCAGTTCTCTTTAGGCACACCATCGGGCTGCTTTTCAGCAATGTAAATATCTATGCCAGCGGCTGGATTGAGCTTGTAACCTGAATTTAGCCCAACAGAATATTTTTTTTCACTATTAGGGATGAAAAAGCCGTTTTGGGTATCATAAAGTGTCATCGACCAGAAAGCATTAGCAAGTGCCAGTGTGCTTTGCGTCATGCTAACGGTATAATCATTTAACGCATTCATGGGTTCTCCTCCTTGTGTATTGATCGGTGGGTAAATAGCTTCATCTGATGGCAGTCCAATAGGGCCAAATACGGATTGAAACAGCATCGTATCTAGACTAATACCTGGATGTGCCTTTTCTCGAAATAAGTTGGGTAGTATAGAAGCAGTAAATTGTTGGTTTCGAGCAAGTGCAAGTTGCTCTTGCTGAACTTGTAAAGCTATTTGTTTAAATCTTACATTATCTATCTGAGCTACTTCTGTCGGGTTCCATGTTTGGCCGGGTATAACACTCAAAGGAGCATAGGCGTCGAGAAGTGCTTTATCCAATGGATATTGATTAGGATTGAAGGTAGTGTGATTAAAGACAAATTGCATGACCTCTAACAAATTGCTCCCAAAAACATCAGAATCTGTTTTGCCAATCGCAGGAAATAATACTTCTTGATAGCGTGGGGAAGTATTGCCTACATATTCTGACAAAGTTTTTAATTGGATTCCCATCATTTGTTGTTTTATCAATTCAAAGCGCTCTGGCTCATTGGCATGAGGCATGACACGATGGAAAGCAATTACAAAATCGCCAGTCATTTCAATATACTGATCAATACCTGCGATATTTCTGTCAAAATAAGGTGTACGTGCCGTATAAAACAGGATCTTCTTTGGTGTTTGATAATCTCCTCTACGGACTGTTAGAGGAATCGTGATGTAATGATCATAAGCCGAGGTTTGCAGTGAAACATAAGCAGAGTCAATTGCAGGTATTTCCAAAATGATCGGTTCACCTCGTAAATCGAGCATTGCTACTGAATACAGGGTGTCATTATTGGGGCGGGCGATTGATTGTTCTGTGTGATCAAGGAGTTTTGTATGGGTAGTAACTTTATTCCAATGATAGGTAGGTGTGCTACTATTGCGGTCTAGGGCATATTTATTGATAATGTTATAAAGCGCAACATATTGGTAGGATCGACTGACAATATTTTTAATCTGTTCATCAGATAAATAGAATGGCTTCTTTGTAGATATTTTGAAAGAATCTTTATTCATGTTTTTCATGCCTTTTCTTTGAAGTTGTTTGTGTTAAATTTATTTTAATCTATTCAATTGGATTTGTGTAAGCGAATACTCACACGGAGCACTCGCTTATTGCTCAGCTTCATTAACGAATTAAGTAGATTGATATTTTAATTATTTACTACCTCTAATTTTTCTTATAAAGAAGAAAAATTAGAGGTAGCGTATCTAAATGTATGATAGGTAATATTTGGATAAAATATGATCGAAAATATTGAAACACACTGTGCTTTTCAAGCAACTAAAGGCGG
>CALLKE010000257.1 GCA_938008555.1 uncultured Pedobacter sp. | reverse complement strand
ATGAAAAAGCACCGCATCACAATCGTTGTAGAATTCAACGCTAACCCTAAAGACTATGAGGGTTTGAACACGGATGATGAACGCCTAGCTGTTGATATGGAAATGTTTGACAGATACCCCGGCGACATCGCTAACTTTGACTACAGTATTACAGGAGAAGTAATTGAACTGGAGTGATTACCACATGGGCTTTGCCAAGCATGCAGCCCTTAAATCCAAGGACAGCACGCAAGTCGGCGCAGTCGCCATCGGCCTGCACAAGCAGGTTGTGGAGACTGGGTTCAACGGCCCACCCCGAGGCGTGCTGGACTCACCAGAGCGCCGCGAACGGCCAGCGAAGTACTTGTTTGCTGCCCACGCAGAGGCCAATTTAGTAGCCACAGCGGCCCGAGCCAGGTTGGAGGGCACTACCGTCTACGTCACACACTTCTGCTGCTCTGGCTGCGCCAAGAGCCTCATCCAGGCTGGTGTGGCCCGAATCGTGGTAGGTGATGGGGTGACTTCCATGCCAGCCGAAGAGTTTGAGGCAGCTTCTGTGATGTTCGCTGAGGCTGGAGTTGTTGTCGAACGATTGGAGGAAAATAAATGTAAATAACTTGCACGACCGCAAAACTTGCGCTACAATTCATCTCACAAACAACCCGTTGCAAGAATGCAACAACCACAGGAGTATTTACCATGACTTTCGTTATCCAAGACAACATGCAAGCCCCCGCTTCCGCTGCTCGTACCCGTAAACCCGGCGAATTCACCACCACGCTCGACAGCCTGGAAATTGGCCAAGGCTTTGAATACTCCAGCAAGGGTTCGCTCAAGGGACAATATCCACGCATCTCTAAGGCTAAGTTCGGTGGCACCAAGCGCTTCCGCGTGTGGCTCATCGAACAAGGTGCTGAGGGCGAAGAAAGCACCTACGGTGTGCGCCGCGAAAACGACCGCGTCGTCAAAGATGCTGTCCTCGGTGTGAACACCGTTGACGGTGACAACGACGAGTAAGCCTGCATAAGCTGAGTCAGAAAGCCCGCCCAGTGCGGGCTTTCTCTATGGAAATTTTAAAGGAATTTAATATGAAACCCATGCTAGCCTCGCCCCTTCTTGAAGAATCAATAATCAACGCCCTTAAAACAGGTTTCTTATATGGAAGTCCCAAGCTCGACGGCATCCGGGCTCTCGGCATCGACGGCATCCTTAAAGCACGAAGCCTGAAACCCATCCCCAACAAGTTCATACAGGAAGAACTTGCCAAGCAAGGTGTGGACAAGTTGGACGGCGAACTTATCGTTGGTGCCCCTAACGCAGAAGATGTCTATCGCAGCACATTCTCCGGCGTAATGAGCATTGAAGGCACCCCGGAGTTCACTTTCTACGTCTTCGACTACCTCATCGAAGCTCCGTACAAAGAACGACTTGCCAAACTTGCATCGTCGGGTCGGGTCAAGGTGCTTGAGCAAATTCAGCTTACCTCTCTCAAGGAAATCTATGACTACGAAACGAAAAGCCTAGAGGAAGGGTACGAGGGCATCATGCTGCGGCGTCCTGATGCCCCCTACAAGTTTGGGCGGGCAACGGCTAAATCAATGGATTTGATGAAGGTGAAGCGGGAGGAAGACGCTGAGGGGCTTGTCGTAGACATTTACCCCGCATACGAAAACACAAATGAAAGCTATGTAAACGAGTTAGGCCATACGGATCGTACTACCCACGCCGAAAACAAGGTGGCGAAAGATATGGTCGGCGGGTTCGTTTTACAGAAAGACGGGACTACCTTCAAGTGCAGCGCCGGAAAGTTCACACATGATGAACGAAGCCAAATCTGGCAAAATCGAACCAGCTATATTGGTAAGCTTCTCAAATACCGCAGCTTTGCATACGGTGTATTGAATGCCCCCCGCTTCCCTCGGGCTTTAGGTTGGCGGGATGAAATGGACACATAAATGCAATACTACGACGAAGCAGACGCAAGCATAGACGGCTACAAGCCAATTAGAACTTGGCGGTTACTGAAGTTTGCTGCCCTACTATTAGCTACAGCAACCTTAAGCTACGCTGGCTTCGTAGGCTTCGTAGTAGTAAAGGTAACTGCGGAAAACATGGAGACACTTGCCACTGCAAGCGCTACAATGGCAGCGAAGCTGGAAGCTGCGAAAGCCCAAGGTTTTCAGGAGGGCGTACAATCCGTCAACATCCCCAAGAAGTGTACAGCTTGGTGGTTTGGCGAAAATTCAAAAGAGAAACAGGAGCAAGCAAGGTCCGCTTACTGTAAAGGAAAACTATGACATACGAACAATTGAAGCAGAAGTTAGCTAACCCCTATTGGACACCGTACCCAACGAGCAAATACCTCAACAACTGGCAGGGGAAGATAGCCCAGTTTAATATGTATTTTGTTTTACGCGGACGATTTTCCAGTCAAGCGAAGGGCAGTCTCTCAGAGAACATGGATTACTGGCATCTAGCAGGGCGAATCGTACTGCAACCTACAAACGTAGGGCCAGTAGGGGATAGTGTTCTAGTGATGACGCCTGTAGAATTCTACGACCACATGGTGTCTACTAAAGCCATTCTGTTCTCTAAGTTTATCCCCCTCACTACATGGCATCGAATTTTAAATGAAACGCAACAAGACAGCGAACCGGCCCTTACTGCATTTGACCGAGCGCTTCTGGCTGGCAAGTCCAATCACTAAGCTTGAGCTACTGAACATAGCCATTGCTGAGCGTATAGCCCTTGAGGGCCTACGTCAAGGCGGCACCAACGAGGACTGGGTGATGCTGCGTGATGCTGCTGCAGTCACAGAGACAATGGCCCTTGGAGGGGCAGGCCCAGAAGCACAGGTAGATGCAGGTGCATCGTTAGCTCTGCTACAAAACCTGTATAAGTCTCTACGCCCTCTAGAAGAGAACGAACTTAAAACTCTAAGCAACATGCTTGCTTACCACGACGAGCAACGGCGCTTAATTTCAAGAAGCGAACTGTTGGTGTGGGTTAAAAAGACAGTGGAGAAATTCAATGAAAATAGAAAGTGATGTGGAGGAAGTTATTGAAGGGATGAAACTTCCCTTTGAACTTGTACCTCTGCAAAAAGAAGATGCTTTAGATGCAGTCCGCTCAGGCCGGTTCGGCTTGTTCTACGCTGTGGGTGGAGGTAAAACAGTAGTTTCTACCGTAGTATCTAAACTGTGGGAGGACGACCACACATTGGTCGTCTGCCCTCCAATCTTGCTACCTCAGTGGGAAGAATGGTTACATTCTTGTCAGGAACTCGATACCAGCATTTTTGCAGGTCCGAAGCGCACAACAGGCATGTTGAATCATCGTTGGGTGATTATGTCCCATGCGATTTTCAGGGATTCATTTCCAGACATTATCCAATACTTTAAAGGTAAGACTGTTAACGTGCTACTAGACGAAGCGCAGTCAATTAAGAACCCTAAAAGTAAACTTTACAAGTGTATCCTGCAATTCGTAGCACCCGACCGAAACCTGTTGATGCTTACGGCTACGCCAACGTCTAAGCCGCAAGACACCTATACCTACATGAAGTTGAAGACGCCTACAGTCTACCGCAGCATGGGACACTGGACAAATGTTCACGTAGACAAAGTTGACATCTTTGGGGCGATTACAGCATACAAGAACTTGGACATGTTAGCTGAGAATTTCTCGCTGAAGGCCGTAGCACGAACGAAGCGAGACTTGTTCGGAGATAACCTAGACCCCATCTTCCAGCCAATGCAGTACGACCTTGCACCGGCACACCTTAAGCTCTACCACAAGCTTGCTGAAGAGCAGCTGCTTCTGTTGGACAATGGGGAGAAGATTGATGCGACAAGTGCGCAGCGGTTGCGCCATGCGCTGCAGCAGATTGTGCTGAACTATGCAAGGTTTTCAGGGAGAGAAACAGATAAGGCAACTGGCCTAGACCTTCTTGATGAGGTCATTGAAGAAGTTGACCCTATGAAATCTGGAAATTCAAAACTTGCTATCTGGACCTACTATAAGAATTCGTCAAGACTTGTTACCACATATCTGCAAGAGAAGTATGGTAAGCAAGCTGTGGTAGCTGCCTATAGCGAAGTGGATAGTGCCAAGTCTGTGAAAGCTATTATGAACGACGACAACTGCCGAATTCTGGTAGGTCAACCAAGTTCTGTAGGTGTGGGATTGAACTTGCACCATGTCTGCTCTGAGATGTTGTTCCTAGAGCAAGCTACAACTCCAATGCAGACAAGGCAAGCGATTGGACGGGTAGACCGAGCAGGTCAGAAAATTAAACCTACGATTAGGTTTGCTCAAGCCAGAGGCACTATCCAGATAGCAATGTTTAAAGACCTGCTACGGAATGACGACTTGGTGACGCAGGTTGAACGAACGCCCAAGTCTCTAAGGGACGAAATCTTCGGGGCCTAATGGGTTTCTCAGGTCGGATTTGGCCTACAATGTGCTCCCACTCGGGTCGGTTTTACGGCCCACTTTATTTGAAACGCCATGACTGTATCTGAAAAACAACAAGCCAATGAGCTTCTAGACAAGCAGCTAGCTTTTAAAGCTGCACATGAGGCACTAACTGATGAAGAACTCTGTAACTGGAGGGCTTGTCAACATACCTTTAGAACCTTCGTTCACTACGACAAGTTGTTTGTAGCGTGGGAGTATAGGGATGGTGAACCACACATCATTGGTAGCCTCCGATTCCTAGAGCCTTCTATACACCAGGAGACAGGTGTAGACATTCAAGTCTTAGTTAAGCATGTAGGTTTAACTTCTGAGGTTTCAGTGTCGCATGAGCCTGTACCTCTGTTTGACAGCAGAGTTTTCTGCCACATTCCTTTCGTAATCACAGGCTTCTACACGCCACACCCTAACACTGGGAGGCTTACACTTCGCCTACCAGTGGTGTTCAAAACTGAAGCTAGGCCGTGGGGAATTACAGAAGGCGCTCACCTGACGGCTTTTGGTGAGTTCAGGTCAACCCATGAAAAATATAAAGGTTTGATGCAGTATGACCTATAACTACTACCAGACTGAAGGGGGAGAAGAAGTCTGGAAAGCTATACCCTCAGACAAACTCGACACAATTTCAAATGCAATGTTCGTCACCATTCTCTCAGTGGAAACTCCACTGGCAGACAATATGGAGAAGGAAGAACTTGCAGCCATTAAATACAAAGGCCCGCTCTACTTTGATTTGGATGATTCCGAATCTCCAGCATCGACTGCTGTACATACCCGCAAGCTCATTAGCAAGTTGGAAGACTTGGGTGTTCTACCTGAGATGTTGCAAATCTACGCTTCAGGTGGCAAGGGTTTTCACATCACTGTTCCTGAAGCTTGCTTTCTTACTAAGCCGCCAAAGAGCGGCTTAACCTTGCTACCTGCCATCTTTAAAGAGATGGCTTTTCAACTTGCGGTTCCCTCTCTAGACTTGCGTGTTTACACCGCCCGTAAGGGTCGGATGTTTCGTCAGAAGAATGTGCTGCGTCCGAACGGGAATTATAAAGTTCAGCTGACGATGCAGGACTTGGAATTTCTGGTTACAGAAGCGGCACGTAATACAGCAGATGCTGAAGCCCATTACAAGGTTTTGTGTTCTACCCCGTCAGTTGAGATGGAGAGCCAAACCCCAGCCTTAGCTATGGGGTTGCTGGCCCTCTTTGACCAGTGCAAGTCTAAGGTCACGAAAGCTGCGTCAAGCCGAAAGAAACAGAAGAAGACGGTGCTGCCTGATACGCTGCCAAGCTTTGAGGCTATGCTGCGAGGCGAAGGCATTAAGTCGGACGTTGGCTTTCACCAATTGGCAATGCAGATTGCCATTACAGCGCATGCTAAGGGTATGGACAAGAAGACGCTGCTGGAAGCAGCCGATGGCTTGTGCAAGACCCACGAATCAGATAGCGCCAGGTACGGGTCTGAGTCGAAGCGTAGGGCAGAGCTTGATCGTATGTGGGAATACACAGACGACAACCCTTGCTACACCTACAACGCAGGAGCTATTACAGGCTTGTTGACCCACAGCGCCCCAGACCTTCGGGGCTTGGAAGTCTCGGAAGCGGAGGTTGCTGCAGGGATTGAGAATCCCGGTGACGGTCTTATGGTGGACGATCCGTATGACCATGCTGGGGTCATCCTGACAGAGCGTGGTGCCTTCACGATGACGGAGAATGGTCCAAAACGCATTCTGGCGTTAGGCTTTGAAAATGTGACAGAACTGGTATCAGCCACTACGAACACCCTGTCTGTGATTTCTGCTGATGTGAATATGGGAGGTAGGGCGCTTGGACGTAAGACGATGGATTTAGACGCCTTCAATTCCGTAACGAATTTCAACAAGATTACCATGCCTTACGGCCAGTCATTCAGTGGGAGTGACACACAGGCCCGAGGTATGATGATGCGACTTGTAGAGAAAGCGCGCAAGAACAGGAATCGTATGTATGTGCTAGGCCGCGAAGGTTTGGATATTGTAAGTATGCCATTCCACGAGGATGAGGAAGTTCGCAGGGACTTCCTTGTCTGGTCGGACGTTAAGAGCGTGACACCTGAACCTGCGATGATTGAGAAGGATGTCAAGATGAAGTTTGTAGGCTTCCCAGATGAAAACGGGCAGTTCCGCACAGACCTCAGCCTTGCACCTTCGCTACCTGCTTGGTTGAAGGAGGATGGTAACAAGGAGTTGTTGCGCAACGTAATGCAGAACCTCTTGCATTGCCAGAAACCAGCACACCTTGGTAAGCTGATAGGCTGGATGGTGGCCTGTAACTATAGAATGTTATTTCATAAGGTTTATACGAAGTTTCCACTGTTGCATATAAATGGTAGTGCAGGACAAGGGAAAACCGAAATGACACTCTTAATGAGTAACTTTCACTACTACAAACAAACACCGAAGATGTTGACACCTACATCAACACTCTTCGCTGTAAGTTATGCAGCTGCAGGCAGTGCAAGTATCCCTCTAATCCTTGACGAGTTTAAACCTGGGGAAATGAGGCCGGACGTATATGACAGGTTTAAGCTTATGCTTCGGGATGCCTACAATTGCCGTAGCGTAGAGCGAGGGGGAGGCAATAGGGAAAGCAGCGACTACCGTGCTGTGCATACGACAGCCCTGTCAGCACCGCTCTGCTTCATCGCAGAAGCTGCTGAATCGGAATCTGCTCTGATGGAACGAGTTGTGCTGCTTACGCTTACGAAGCCTCCAGTAGTGCAAGCCCAAGAGTTCTTTCACAAGTTCAGCTCTGCGATGGCGCATAAAGAAGTGCTTGGTATCGTGGGTGGGTATATGGCAGCACAGATTGTGCAACGCTACTCTGTAGAAGACCTCAAGGCGGAGTTTGATGTGGTCTACAACGAAGCTCGTAAAGAGCTGATGCTGCAGGAAGGTGAGGTGAACACCTTGTCTAATGCAGAGTTTATGAAGAAGTCTGGAGCGAAGGAAAGAACAGTCTTCAACTACAGCGTTGTCAAGTTTGGTTTGATTAAACTGAGGAACCTTATCACTAACATTTACCCAAAGGAGTTTGACGACATCTTTGCAGATATGATTGAGCATGTCTACTCCACGGTGGAAGACATTCAAACGCAGACTATCCCCGAGTGGCTCAAGGTGCTTAACAACCTTGCAGACATGACCAAGGTGGATAGCATGGCGCAGTTCTATCTCAAGGAGGGTGGAGATTATGCGATCATCGAGTACAACGGGAAACCTTGTCTGGAGCTGTATGTCAGGTCGTTCTATCTGAAGTACCGCATGTACGCTGCAGCAGGCCGTAACAAGCCTCTGTTCCCCAGCGAAGCGGCCTTCGTGCATGCTCTGAACAACCTGCCATCGCTTGAGGCTTCGGGCCTGAGCCAAGAGCTTGATGTGCCTGGGGGCAGTCACATCCTAGACTTGGACGAGCTGCGTGGGGCAGGATTTATTGCACCGGGCTAGGGTTTTCACCGACAGCGCCGGGCCACGGTGTGCTACACTATGGCCCGGTTGAGTCAGTTTTCTGTATGCCGGAGTGGTTGAACGGTGACTTAACTTAAAGCTTGGCGTGGTGTTAAGACCTATACGTTTTAGTTCTTGGGTTCGAATCCCAATGCAGAGTTTAGGCGGTTAGTACAATGGATAGTGCAAGAGACTTCTACGCTCCGAATGCGGGTTCGATTCCTGCACCGCCTACCAGATAGCCTCAGTGATGGAACGGTAGACATAGCGGGCTTAAAACCCGCAGCTAGTGATAGCGTACTGGTTCGAATCCAGTCTGAGGCACCAAATCTGTACTATAATAGTACGACGCCCACCGAGAGTGTTTCTCGGCATTTGACTAGGATGACTATCATGGCATTGCGCAACAACGAAAATACCGCTAACACCAACGCTGCTTTTGAGAGCGAAGATGAGACTGCTGCAACCGCAGCGCCTGCTGCAACCACTGCAGCCGCTACCGCAGCACCTGCAACCACTGCAGTCGCCACCCAGACGACTCGGGCTGTCTCTACTGCTAAGGCAGTGGTCACGCAGAACGTGCTGTCGGACAAGAAGGATGCCTTCTACGTGGAGTTTGACTCCATGCCCCGGCTTGCTGCAGAGCAGGGTTCCTTTACCCTGAAGGATTCGTCCGAAGCCGATCTTGGTGCTGAAATCAAGATGGAGTTGATGAGCTATCAGGAAAGCTGGGTCGCATCGCCTAACGACAAGAAGGCCGATGTGGAACTTGTCAAGTACAGCGATGATGGGGTAACCTCAAAGGATGGTGTGGACCTGCAACAGCACGTCGCTGACCTGAAAGAGCAAGGGTACGACAAGGCGAAGATTGCACACCGCTGCATCATCGTCGGAGAGTTGCTCTCTGCTGGCCCTGCCGGGGCAGACCTGGTAGGCAACCTGATTCAGGTGGACCTGCCTGAAACCGGACGCCGGAGCTTCAACGCCTACACCTTGCAAGCATCGTGGGCAGTCGGCAAGGGCCGCAAAACCGCAGCAGAAGCTGCAGTCCTGACCTTGAAGGCTGTGAAAGAGAAGAGCCGGAACAATGAGGTTTATACCAAGATTGTTATCAGCTAAGCATCTGTGTTAACCTAAGAAACCTGCTTCGGCAGGTTTCTTTTCATATAAATATATGCAATACCACGTACTTGATACCGAAACCATCGGCCTAAACCCCCCACCAGAACCTGCCAGCGGTGTTGTGCAGGTTGCTTGGGCAGAGATTCACCCAGTCAGCTTAGATGTGATTTACTCGCATCAACATACGGTTAACCCCCAAGCACCCATCCATCCTGAAGCCTCTAAGGTACATGGGTGGTATGAGAAGGATGTGATTGACAAGCCTCTGCTGGAAGAAGTGTACTGTTCGACACAACCTACTGTACTGATTTGTCATAATGCACCATTTGACGTTAAGTTCGTAGGACGCTATATTCAAAACCTTGCAGGTACGCTCTGCACCTTGACACTTGCAAGGCACTATGTTCGGGATATCAAGAACCACAAGCTTGCTACGCTTGCTGAACACTTCGGACTTGATACCGGCAAGGCTCACGATGCTGGAGGCGACGTACATACCACGGTACAGCTGCTGCGAAAGCTTGTAGAGATTTCAGGCAAGACTTTGCCAGAACTTGTAGCTGCTAACAAGGTTCGGACGTTCCATGTGATGCCGTTTGGTATGTACAAGGGTAAGCGATTCTCCGCACTGCCTGCTAAGTACCTGGAATGGTTTCTGGAACAAGAAATTGACGAAGACCTGCGCCACTCCATCACGCAAGAATTGAGGACACGATGAAAAATACGAAAAAGTGGTTTGAGCAAGCTGTGCCGAATCCTACAGCTAAGAATCTAAATATTCAGGTAGCTGTGCATCTGGAAGAAGTGGCCGAAATGGTAGAAGCCATGACAGTAGAAGGCTCAAGCGAGGGTTATAAACTATGGCAGCAACTGCAAGCTACTTTGGTGGAGATTTCAAATCTGATGAAGCAAGGTCAGATGCAAATCGCTACGCTTGATGCCGATGCAGTCCTCGACGGCATCACAGACCAGCAAGTTACTGCTATCGGTATCGGACACATGCTAGGCATGGATACCACAGGCGCCCTAGCTGAAGTTGATCGTTCCAACTTCAGCAAGTTTGGGAAAGACGGCCAGCCCATCTTCGATGAGAACGGGAAGATTAAAAAGGGGCCACATTATGTGAAACCTAATCTTGAGCCTTTCCTGCCCTCACCAGAACGGATTCAACAGGTACTAAAATGATGACTGACTTTGGTGTCATAGACCTAAAGGAGCAGGAGTTTGCTCCTTTAGGTCTTTCTGCTGGGCACGTTACAGACCTGATAACTGCCCTCTCGCAGATCATCACTGCGACTGGGGCAAGTCCTGCAGACTTGCTTAGTATCTACACCCCGGAAACAATCGTGTGGGAACTACCGCCGCTGCGGGGTGGAAAGCTTGTAGAGGTAAGCTTGAATGTGCAGCCCTCTGATGGGGAAGTTTCAAACCTTGGATTCGTCTACGACCTTTACATAGACCTAATCGAAACTGTGCGAAAGCATGGGTTTGGGCCACAAGCTGAAGAGAAGCTTAGCGCAGCGTTTGGCCCTAGAGCCTTACACCCTCTAATCTTCACCCGTACTGAAGCCTCCCCTAGAGCGCTTCCGCTATTCGGTATTGAATGGGCATGCTACTTGGAGAACAGGTCTAATGAAGCTATCATCCAATCTAACCATGCCTGTATAAAACTTGCACCTGACATGTACATCCCATTTATGGGGGTTGTAAATGGTATATGCTCTAACAGCGAAGCTGTAGATGAAGCATTCATAACCGAGTGTTTAGAGGCACAGCGGGGATTCATCATCTTCGATACGTTCGACGCTTTGGATAGAGCCTATCTGTGGGCGATTAAGAACACAGCAAAACTTGAGGAACCACAGAAGGTTCTTAGAGGTTTGTGCCTACTCAAGCTGGGTCAAAGCCATCTAACCGCTTACAGGTTTGAACAAGCATTGAGAAACCTGCGACCTCCGGCGAAGGTGGAACCTACGATGAAGTCCTTGCTGTACAGTGATGCAACACTAGACATGATTCGAGACATCTGGTACACCGGCGATGACTCCTACGTGGTTAAACTTGACAGGTTGCACCGTCAACTTGTCCCCAGCTACCTAGACGATATGCAGTTTAAAACCTTGTTTAAGCATATGCCAGCAAGTACCAAGCGCGTATCTCGGAAAGCTGAAGCAACCATAAATCGAGGGTTAGAAAAATTCGTGGCTCTGTTCTTGCAGACAAGGCGGGCTATCTCTGAAGGTAAACAAGTTCGGATGGAGGGTTAGATTATGTTGACATTGCCGATTGAGATAGGTAAGAAATATGTGCGGAGGGATGGGATTGTGGTGGAGGCTAAGGCACCTCACTTTGACATAAACTCAGATTGTGTTTATGTAGGTAGAGAAGAGGAAGCTACATCTAACGGTGCTGAGCATGCCTATATTGATACAGGGAGAGTATGGCCGGGGGAGAGAGGTAGAGAAACTCCCAAAGACCTAGTTGCAGACCACGTAGAGGTTTCAGCAGTGGAAGCAGACCCCAACGGCCTGCACCCCAACTCTCCCGGAGCCAAGCTAGACGCAGGCAAGGTTCGCCCCTCCCTCGTCCTTGGCGGTTTCGCTCGGGCCTTGTGGGAGATCAGCAAGGTTGGGACGTATGGTGCAACCAAGTACACCGACAATGGGTGGATGGAAGTAGTTGACGGTGATAAGCGTTATGATGATGCTAAGATGCGCCACTGGCTGAAAGAAAAGATGGGTGAGAAGTGTGATAAGGACACGAATTTGACACATCTTGCCCACGAAGCTTGGAACGCCCTCGCGAGACTAGACTTGTATATCCGGGAGACAGAGAATGAGCAACGGAAGTGATAGCTTAGACCACGCATCAGATGTTGAATTAGCTTTTAGGGAAAAAGCAATCGAGGCGATTCGAAAGACTGAGCGTCCTCCAGCTGACTTCGACGACAAACACTGCACCGAATGCGGTGGAGAAATCCCCGAAGCAAGACTTGCTCTGAGCAAGTTTCGTTGTGTTGGGTGCCAGGAAATTTGGGAGCGACAATCCAAACTTTATAGGAGGTACTAATGAAGAAGACTTATAAAATACATCCTGACAACATCATCGTGTGGCCCGGAAGCGTGTCACACTTTTTGATTTGGATGTTGATTTGCAAGGTTTATGAGATTCCATTGTGGTGGCAGGCAGTAGGGTACTGGACGATAGGTATTCAACTTATCATCTTTGTTGTCAAGCTTTGGGGTGTGGACATGATTGATATTTTGAAGCCACTCAACAGGAACAAAGATGAAAATAATCGCTGAAGTGATACTGTCGGATGACAGGGTAGCTACCATCCGTCAAATCTTGACTGTTGACTGGCTGCTTACTGTTAAGCTTGAGAGTCCTGCTTCCGATATAGCCCTGATTGTGGCTATCGTTAAGCTTGATGGTAAGCCGGTTACAGAGTCTGAGATTCTTAATCTACCTATTGAAGACTATCTGTTGCTGAACCACACGATTGCAAATGAGATGAAGCGGATAACGCAATACGTGCCAATTTTTAAAGAGGGTTGATATGAAGCTATTTTTCGATATGAGCAGCGTGCTTTGGGCAGGTCTGCTGGCAGGCAAGGACGCTGAGGGTGTGGAAGTACAGCACGGCTCGCGCAAGGTTACGGTGAACACTTGTGCTTACGGCTACGAGAATGTAGTCAACAGCATGAATGCCGCAATCAAAGAATTTAACTGTGTGCCAATGGACGTAGTAATGGTGTTTGAGGGGCGTGATAGCAAGAAGCGCCGCACCATGATTGATACGTCATATAAGGCAAATCGGGAAGGCGATAAAGACAGCCGCCCACCAGAAGCGTATGTGCAATTCAACCTGCTCAAAGACCTAATCAAAGACACATACCGCAATCTTGGGGCTGTTGCCGTATCACAGGCATTTGTCGAAGGCGACGATGTACTCGGATGGCTAGCTTTTAACTCAGAGGAAGATTGTGTAGTTGTTACAAACGACAATGACCTCGCAGTTCTTAACGGTACGAACGAGTATGGGGCAACTTGCCGTGTACGAATCAATGGAGAGCTGGGCAAGAACAAGTACGGTGAGTTCGATGTAAAGCTTGTGTCGCTGTACAAGGGTCTGGTAGGGGACTCTAGCGACAACGTAAAGGGCTGTCCTGGGTTCGGCCCCGCTGCATGGATGCAACTAAACATCGCCTACGGTGATGATGGGTGCTTTGAGCTGGAGCAATTGATTAACGACGGTAAGCGCGATGAGATTGCGCAGATCGCTAAGGACAACAATTGCAAGTTGCTGAACAAGATCGTGGACCAGTGGGATGCAGTACGCAAGTCCCTGCGCTTGACTACTATCCACCCTGAGTGGGTCAACACCGTCAAGCAGCAACTTGTCTGGGAACCTGGGATGGTGCGTCGTCTTACGGATGACGAGCGCCTGAAACCTTGGCGTGCTGCATCGCGGTTGGTGACTGCTGACAAGTTCGATGATGCGTTGGTGTTTCTGAAGTCGAAGATTCAGGAATCCCCTTTCTTTACTATTGACTTTGAGACAACAGTCAGTGACGAATCTACAGATTGGCTAGAAGCCCGAGGCAAGAAGGGTGTAGATGTTATCGGTTCACGTATTGTGTCGATGGGTTTGTCGTTTGGTAGTAACAACCAATACGGCTTCTATATCCCTGTAGAGCATGCTGATACCGATAACTGCACACTGGAGCAACTTGCTCAGTTCATCGAAGCGATCCCGCAAGACAAGTTCATTGTGGCGCAGAATGCTGCTGGGTTTGAATTGCCTGTCGCCTACAACACCTACGCTGAACGCTGGAAAGACAACGGGTGGCGCGGCTTCATCCCCAACATGGTTGATACCCGTATAGCTGCTACGTTCTGGGATGAGAACCAACCGTCGCATGGCCTGAAGCAGCTGACGAAGTTGTTGTTCCAGTATGAGCAAGCGACGTATGCACAGACTACCCAGAAGTCCGCTGTGATGGGTGAGTTGCAGGGAGGACAACGGCTTAAGACCTATGACGTAGAGGGTGTTGAGTGGGAAACTCGTGAATACAAGATGCACGAACTGACTGCCAAGGAAGTGACTGCATACGGCTTGGATGACGTTTATACAGCGGGAGCCTTGTGGAATTTCTTCAAGCTGTTCATGCAACTTGACCACACCTACGACGCCTTCAAGCGCTTGGAGCAGAAGCCGATGTACCTGTCGGCACTTGCCTATGTGCAGGGCATCGAAGTCGATATGGAGCGCCTGAAGCTTCTGGAAGCAGAAGATAAGAAGCTATCGGATGAGTGCTGGGGTAAGGTTGAGGGCTTCCTGATTGAGAAAGGATGGGACGGTGTAACCTGCCCTGTGTTTGAGGAGTTGAGCCCTGCGAACATCAAGCAAGCTGTAGAGATTATCTTGGGTGTGGAACTCAAGACAATGGTACGTACTGTGAGCAAGCTTGCTGTGCTTGTCTCCGAGTTGGAGCATGATGATGCTGCTTCGCTTGCTAAGTTTATCGAGGAAGATCGAGTAGACTTGGTGAATGCTTGGGTTAAGCGAGTCTATACGGGCAAACCGAACTTCAACGTGGGGTCGCCCAACCAGATTGCCAAGCTGATGTACGAGGTCATTGGTGCTCCTGTTCGGCTTCGCAACAAGGCGACGGACGCGATGAAGGCGAAAGGTGTCAGGGAAGGGAATCCCCGGACGGATGACGGTGCGATTGAAATGGCCGTGAAGATGGGGGATGTGAAGGGTGTTGAAGCTGAGGTGCTTGAGGCGCTGCTGACGATGAAGTCTTGCAATACGCGGAATGCTTTGTATTGGAGTGCCATTCCTGTGCATATCCACTGGAAAACAGGGCGTATCCACTCTGAACTGATTCAAAGCAGCACCAATACCCGCCGCTGGTCTAGCTCGAAGATTAACCTGCAACAACTTGAGGGGGATAGCAACGGAGTGAGGTCTACGATTAAGGCTGAGAAAGACCATGTATTCGTATCGCTGGACTTTGCAGGGCAGGAAGTTCGACAGGTTGCTTCGTACAGTGAAGACTCAAACTTGTTAGGCTGCTATATTGGCGATCACAAACGAGACACTCATAGTATCGTGGGAGCACGAGTAGCTAAAGTCTCGTATGAAGAGTTCATGGCGATGCGTAGTTCTCCAGATAAGGAAATTGCTAAGAAAGCTGCAGCTATTCGTCAAATCGCTAAAGTTGTGTTGTTTGCAACTCTGTACTCTGCAGCAGCACCTAAGATTGGAGAAACTTTAGGCATCTCTGAGACTGAGGCTCAAACATATATTGATGCTATCTTCGGAGAGTTTCCTGCAGTTCAGAAGTGGAAACAAGAATCGGAGGATATGGCAGAGCGGCTTGGGTATGTCACAATTGCAGGAGGCACTAAACGACACCTTGCAAGTCTGATTAACTCTGCCGATACCTGGACTGCAAGTAAGGCGTTGCGGCAAGCCGGTAATGCTCGCATCCAAGGGGCAGGTGCAAACCAAGTGAAGGAAGTTATGGCTGAGGTATGGGATAGCGATTTGCTAGACACGACTTCCCTGAAGTGGAAGTATGTAGTACACGATGAATGTTGCTGGTCAGTAAGGAAAGAAGAAGCAGTACCTGTAATTAAGGATATCCACAGTATGATGGTACGCGACTTCTTAGGCAACGTACCAAGTGAGAGTTCAATCGGAGTCGGTTTGAACTACGGCCAGCTCATTGAGCTGGAGAAGCCCTTGGCTGCGCTTGGTGTTGGCTTTGATGCTGCTACAGTTCAGAAAGCGGTTGACAGTCTGTTTGCATAGCGGTACAGTCACCGGGCCGGAAGAAATTTCGGCCCGGCTTGGAACCCGGCTTTACTGAGAGCATAGATGTGGCCGTATTCTTGCGTTGGGGTATCTCTCTACCCGTTCCAACTTCGCTTGAATACGGCCACATGTGTTTGTGGGGAATAGATATGGCCAAAGTAGCTGAAGTAGCCATAGGAAAAGTATTTGGTAGACTTACTGTTACGTCTATGTACAGAAGTGTGATCGGTAGTCAAACACACTGGTTCTGCGCTTGTGACTGCTCCTGCGGCAGCAAAGTACCAAAAGTTAGGCTATCTAAGCTGGGTAAGTTTACTAAATCCTGTGGTTGTTTTAGGGAAGAAATGTACGAGCGTGGTGGTCCTGCTGTTACTCATGGTATGAGTAAATCTAAAACATGGAACTCATGGAGGGGCATGGTAGAAAGAACTACAAATCCCAGTAATATTGGATACGAAACATACAAAAAGTTTAAACCAGATAACAGATGGCTAAAATTCCAAAATTTCTTAGAAGATATGGGACCAGCGCCAGAAGGTATGACGCTTGATAGAGTAGATACAACCAAACCTTACAGCAGAGAAAACTGCAGATGGGCTACACTAGAAACACAAAATAGAAATAAAAAGAATAATGTATGGTTGGTACACAAGGAACACGGCAGACAAATACTCGAAGACGTTTGCCGCATGGAAGGAACAAATACAGGCACTATTTGGTATAGAGTACATAAGGCTGGTATTCCTATAGAACTAGCCCTCCCTGGGTGGTCATATGAAATCCCAACAACCGCTGAAACTATTTAAACAGGAGAAACCAAATGCACATCGTTAAAGATGCTCGCTGAGTATCCTTCTAACTATCGAGTTTATTTGGCAATGCACGCCTAACTAAAGGAGAGCCGCTTAACAGCGGCTTTGAACATGCAAATTTCAGCAACCATCGTTAAAGACAGCACTACAGAAGCTGGTAAGCGCATCACGACTTTTGAGTTGTGCTACCCACGCTTCATCCACGGTGAACTGATGACGCACCGCGTCTTCAGCCGTAACGCCATGAGCAGCCGCGCCATCCCGGTGAAAAAGGTGCTGGCGCAAGTCTGGTCAGACCCGGCCATGCCGGTTCACTGGGGCGCAAACCAAGCTGGGATGCAGGCCAAATCTCAACTGAAAGGTTGGCGCAAAGCATTTGCCCGAGGCTTGTGGCGCGGCGCTGGCAAGGTCGCATGCGTATTCGCCTGGGGCTTGATGAAACTAGGTCTTCACAAGCAGGTCGCTAATCGAATCCTTGAACCTTGGCAGTGGATGCGTACATTGGTGACAGCTACTGAGTGGGACAACTTCTACGAACTGCGTAACCATGAAGATGCTCAGCCAGAGTTTCGGGTGCTGGCAATTCGGATGCGTACTGAGATGGATATATCAGTACCGCAGGTTCTGCTGGTAGGGGAGTGGCACTTACCTTATGTGGAAAGCAAGCAAGCTGGTCAAGAGTTGCTTAACTGCAAGCTTTCTGCTGCTCGGTGTGCTAGGGTTTCATATCTAACCCATGACGGTAAGAATCCAGATGAGGTTAAGGACTTAGCATTATTTGAGAGACTTGCAGGGAGTCGTCCTCTTCACGCCTCACCACTTGAGCACCAAGGCTCACCCGGCGATGTGAGCTGGGGTAACTTTGTTGGGTGGACTCAGTACCGCAAACTTTGGGAGATGAAAGTATGAGTGGCACTATTACAGTCTCTGGTTGGTGCGTGACATCAAAGGGTATGGTCATCAGTGAACTTTACTCAACTAAGAAGCATGCTGAAACACATGCTGCAATGTTGGAGTGCGATACTGAGGTTATCTTCTACAAAGCAGAATGCACTGCTGACGAATTAAGAGCACAGTTAGCAGAGTACGTGGATGACGATGTTGTAGAAGATTACATAACGGAGCACAAGGTATGAGCACCGTAGGAACACGCGGCAAGTACGCTGAAAAAGAAACCGCAGCTATGCTAAAGAAGCTAGGAAGCAGCGCTTCTTTCGTAAGCTACAGACTACCTGATGCTAGATCAGGTAGCTTTCAAGCAACATTGGCGGATTTCCTTGTGGTTTTCGAGGGTATCCCTTTACTTTTAGAGGTAAAACAGGTTGCTCATGATTTCCGTCTCAATTATAATAATTTTAACTCTTCGCAGGTTGCTAGGCAAAGACTGTGGAAGCTGGCTGGGAGTATCAGCTTAGTTCTGGTTTTTCACAGCACCACAAAAATGTGGAGATGCTTAGAGATTGAGAGCTTTTTAGACCGTTCTGTAGGCGGTTCTTGGGATTTACGAAACCACCCGCAAGGGTTAATTGACGAGGTATTTTCATGCCAGCTAAAGCTCCAATTCCAGAACAGGGAACGAAGTACGCCGAGTGGACTTTTAACTTTGAGGTAACTACAGGATTCTGGAACTGCACTTGCAGCTGTGGCGAAATTAGAGTTTGCCGCAGGTGTCATGTTGTAGCTGGGAAGTCTACCAACTGCGGGCACAACAGAGCAGACGGTATAAGAGCTGCCTTAACTAAACACGGTTTATCAGACTGTGGAGATAGAGTTTACAGCTGTTGGAAAAATGCCAAGTCTAGATGCCACAACGAGAACAATGCTCACTACAAAACTTATGGAGCTAGGGGTATAAAGATGAGTGATCTCTGGCTCAATGATTTTAAAGCTTTTTATACTTATGTTGGAGAACCTCCGTCTCCGCAGCATTCTTTAGGTAGGATAGATAATGATAAAGGCTATGAACCTGGAAATGTAGAGTGGCAAACTAACTTTGTACAGAGCAGGAATAAAATAGATTCAAGGTATATTACGTTCAAAGGTAAAACTCAAACTATAACAGACTGGGGAATTGAGACAGGAATATCCAGAGACTTACTAGCAGCCCGAATCGGGAGACTTGCTTGGTCTGTAGAAAAGGCACTAACAACACCAACCAAAAAATACTATGATATTACTAAATGATCTGCATTTAGATGCGAATCGCAGCGCGGGGGCGACACCTGCAAGTGCAAAAGCGCTCAAAGAATACAGCCTCAACTCCTTCACCAATTTCCTAGAAACCGTAGACGAGGATGTAATCATCGTTGGTGATTTGATGGATACATGGCAGATAGGTCTATCCACAGTCCTTGCCGTATACCAAGCATTCGACAGGTGGTTAGAGAAAGGTCATCGGCTTATCGTGCAAGCTGCTAATCACGACTTGAGTACGGATTCATCCCGCTACGGTAGTCTACAGTTTCTAATGGCGCTTTTTGCTGACCGCCCTAACGTGCAGTTTGTGATTGAGAAAGGGGCCTGGGTTGCGGAAGGTATGTACTGTATTCCGCAAATGCAGAATCAAGATTCTTATAACCTAGAGTTGTCCAAGGTTCCAGAGTGTGAAGTCTTATTTCTACACTGCAATGTAGACAATTTTCATGCAGTTTCTTCGGACCATAGTTTAAATATCACCAGAGAACAGATAGACAAGCTCCCTGCAAAACTTGTTTACTCCGGGCATGAGCATCACGCAAGGAAAGTAGGCAAGGTTTTTGTAGGTGGGGTGCAGTGGCCTACGTCTATTTCTGATGTTCTTGACAAGAAAGATAAGTTCGCATACCGTCTGACAGGGACAACGCTCGAACCTATAAAAACTTGGAGTAAAGACGACTACGCAGAACTCGACTGGAAAGACCCGCAACCCACCGATGCACGATTCATCAGGTTCGTTGGCACCGCCACACCAGACGAAGCTGCACAGGTTGCTGATACCATTGCCAAGTACCGCAGGGCATCTGAAGCCTTCATTGTAGGCAACGCTGTGAAGATCGGTGAGGACTCGGAGATGGAAGAGTTCTCCGTACAGTCCCTAGAGCAAGCCCGAAGCTTTGATGTGATGGGTGCCCTCAAGGGGTTTTTGACTGAAGAAGAATATAAGATATTGGAGAAGCTATGACTGAACTAGATGCAGTATCCCACAAGTTGTCTACATTGGGTAGGGTTAAGGTTAGGTCGGTGGATGTCAGAGATGGTACTGATAGCTTTGAAAACCGCACAATAAGCAGCCTTACACCAGAACTTGTATATGGCCCGAAAGCCCTAGAATACACAATCACCGTTATGGTTTACCCAGATGATAAAGAATCTTAAATTAACTAACTTCAGAGCACACCAAGACCGAGAGTTCAACTTCACTCCCGGTCTTGTGGTTTTTAGAGGTGCGAACGAAAATGGGAAGACCTCAACACTCGAATCCATCCTCTACGCTTTCTTCGGCAGCAAGGGATTGCGCGAACCTCTTGCCAAGGTAGTGACCTATGACAAACCCGAAGCCTCTCTCAAGGTGGAACTCGACTTCTCCTACGATGGTGTGGATTACCGTATCAAGCGTGGCAAGTCTGGTGCTGAACTCACCTACGGCGACCAGAGCGTAACCGGGCAGACTGAGGTGCGCGTCTTCTGCGAGCGCCTGTTCGGCTGCTCCGCTGACACTGCAAAGCAACTTGTCATCGCTGACCAGAACTCTGTACGTGGGGTCTTGGCACAGGGCGGCACTGCAGCAGGTTCACTTGTGGAGCGTTTGGCTGACCTTGAGGTTATCGAAACGCTCATCGACAAGATTCAGACGCAGCTTAGCAGTGGAAACACAAAGCAACTTGAGGCCCAGGTTGCGCAGCTGGAGCAAAATGCGGAAGATGCGCCCGAAGCACCGTCCGATGCCGTTTTGCAGGCGGCTCAAAATCGCTGGAGCAGTGCCACGGCCCACAAGGAAAAGTTTCAGGCGCTGTGGGACGTTTGCGCTCCTGAAAGGATAGCTACAGACGCCCTACTGGTGCGGGCTGCAGAGGTGCAAAAAGAGAGGTGTAACGCGCAGGCTGTTGCAGAAAAGCTACAGCTTGAGGCCGTGATGCCTGCGCCGCTGGCTTTCACCCAGGCTGATGTGGACGAAGCGGCAAGACTTGTTGCTGACGAAGCAGCAATGGCGAAGCGGCGCAAGGCATATGCCACCCGATTCCCTTCTGCAGCTCTAGAGTGGGATGGCGACTATGCCTCTATGCTTGCTGCTGAAGAGCTGGCAAGTACGACCAAAGCTAAGCAAGTTGAAGAAGAGCAACAGCTGCGCGTTAAACTTGCCACGGCAAAAGCAACCCGCATCAACGAAGACATTTGCAGTTTCTGTAAGAAAGACATTAGCAAGCTTCCTGAAGTAGCTGCTATCAATGAGAAGGTGTCGAAGCAGGAAGAAGAGTACAGCGCGCGTATCGTAGAACTGAAGGATTCGATTGGATTGCTTACAGGCGAACTTGCTGCATACAAGCAGTTGAAGGAAGTCTGCGCTCGTATCCAAACGCTTGCCGGGGATTACTGGACATTATCTAACAGCGTACCACCCAAGGCAACTTGGATTGGTGCTGCCCCACCTGCTGAAGGCGAGGTGCCTGATGTAGCAGGGATGCGCCAGCAACTGCAAGCCCACGCAGTCAAGGTTGCTAAAGCTACCTCTGCTAAAGAGCAGCTGGAAAACCTTGTTATTCCAGAGTTGATTGATGTGACTGAAGCCGTAGGTAAGGCTGAAGAGTTTGCAAAGCTTGAAGGTGAGTTGAGGCAGGCTGAGGCAGTGGAATCTCAGCAAGCAGAGTCTCACAGAACGGCACAGCAAAGCTACGACTCAGACATGCGCGTATATCAGGTTAAGCTTGAACAACTTGAAAAGAGTAAGCAGCAAGTTTTAAGCCTTAAAGCAACCCTGCAAGACATGTACAAGCACAACGACCTGATTCGCAAGTTGCGGGCAGCGCGTCCGGAGATTGCTACGCAGTTGTGGAATACTGTGTTAGGTTCTGTGTCGCACTACTTCAGCGCTATTCGAGGTACGCGCAGCGTCTTGACGCGCACCGCTGAGGGCTTTGCAGTCAACGGGCGCAGCGTCGAAGGGCTGTCAGGTTCGACTCAAGACGCGCTGGGCCTCGCCATTCGCATCGCCTTGAGCAAGACTTTCCTACCGGGTCTGCCTCTGCTGGTGTTGGATGAACCGTTCGCTGGGTGCGACGAAGCCCGCGAATTGGCGGGCTTGGGGATGATAGCTGCTGCAGGTTTCGAGCAGACTATCTTGATTACGCACTCGGATTTAGCAGATGCACTTGCCGACTCTTTGTTAGTAATCTGAGGTACTGTAGGCGTCACCTCTATAAGGGTGATCTTCTCTAGGTTCCTCATAACCTTTGAGTTGTCTAGTAGCTTCTCTCTGCTTTTTGAGAGTCGCTTCTAGCAACTTTTTCTTTTTAGTACCGTAGATACGACCGCCCTCTTGCTCTTCCTCGTATCGGTGCATTGTCTCACTCCTTTGGTTTAAAAGCCTCGACAAGTGCAGAGTGTCTCGCTCTGCAGTCCTCATACATGTTGACTGTACTTGCCCCCCACTTGAGGATGGCTTTGCCATCTCCAGTAGAGAGCTTGTTTAAGGGTGGGCAAGGTTGAGTGATATTCGCCGCGAGGGCGCTGTCATCCACGAGCAAGATTCGGTGTTGACATCCTGCGAGCATCAGAGCTACAAATGCCCCGAGTGCCATAGCAAAGAGTATTCGGTAAGAGGGCTGATGGTTCATGGTGTGATACCCTCGTTTATAAGTTTGATGCCATCGTCATCTAAGCAGATATTTTTGTAGACTGGGCGATCTACAATCTTCTCTACCGTCTCAGTGATAGTCACATATTTAATTCTTGTGGCTTCTTTCTTCTTTTCATAATTTGCAGAAGCTGTTACTACCTGCTTCTCACGCATCCTCTTCGCCTCTTGTACCTGTTCCAAGCGTTCTTTCTCCTTGGAGTCAAAACGCCAATCCTGAATCTTCCAAGCAGAACCGAAAGCTAAGAGTCCGGCGAGGGTTGCAGCGATGATTGTGAGTTGCATGTTAGTCCCACAGTTTCCACCAATAGTAGACCATAGCTAAGTAAATAATCATGCCCAGCCATTTTTTCTCTGAACCCCTCGTTGCCAAACGATATAGACGCACAAGCATACAACTGCGATTAGTAGTATTGGAACTGCCCAGTCCGCGAGAGTAGACACACCAGACTTGATAGCCGAAATCGAATTTACAGTTTCAGCAGCAGCGGCTACTGCAGCACTACCCCCTGCTGCTGTACTGGCAATATTGATCTCGCTCTTGCGCATAGGGCGCTCTTCATCCACAGACGAAGATGTAAGCAGCACACTAGGCACACCAGATTCTTCCACTGTTTCAGGTAGTGCAGGATTTACGACCGGGCTTGCAGCAAGGTACGCTGCACCCTCACGAGCGCGCCGCAGCGTAAGCCCCTTGTCTGCCTTGCCCTTGGCTCTGTTGTAGAGGCCAAAGGCGCGACTAGCTGCTTGCCAATCACCTCGGTTATGAGCTTTGATAATGCTAGAAGTCTTAGGATTAACCGCCGACATGACGTTCCAGGCAAGTTGAACAAGTGCGTCAAACTGCCCCTGCGTTGGGGTGATAGTGCATGCCCGCTCTACAGCATCTTCATACTTGCCAATCTTGACGCGCAGGTTTATCTCTGCGGCTTTCTCAGTCATCTGGCTGTCAGGCGTAATGCCTACAGTCTGCCCATAACCTACAGTCCACGGTGTACCAGATAGCGATTTAGCACTTCCCGGCAAGGTTTCCAAAATCTCACTAGCAGGTTTGAACCCCCAGCGAGCTTTAGGGTACGTCTTGTATAGGGGGCTGGCTACGTCTGGGTAGGCGAACTCTCGAAAGGCTTCTGAAGCTTTCAGCTCTTTCAGACCTGATGCACTGATATTCATCATTATTCCTTAAATACTGGGGCAAGGTTTTCCGGTTCAGGAGCCTTAACAAGTGTCAAAGTTGTTAGCTTAGATGTCTGACTCCAGAACACACTACAAGAGTGTGTTATGAATATATTGATGCTCGTATTGTTCTGGTTGAACAATTCCCACGGACCCCAAAATTGAATGCCAACAGGTCGAGTACTTAGATTTTCTTCAATAGGCTTACCGGGGAAGTTGATAGATAGTTTTCGCCCTTCAGGTGTGAAGGCGTTAATCTCTAAAAGCTTGCAATCTCGAACCTTGTTTACCTTGCCTTCGATTATGACGCTTGCGTCTGTAACCTGTTGAGAAGTCACTTCAAAATCTTTAAGTACAGGGAAGCTTCGATCTATGTCTCGCACTGCTAAAACGAATAGTACTGATACGGTTAAAAGTATTACGTGCCAAAGCATCTCTTTAAAGATTTTCATTTGAGCATGCCTCTTTCAACATACTCTAATACTGCCATAGCTATGAACCCTGCCCCAGCCCATAGGATGCCAATAATACTTTTAGAGCGTATCTCTTTCCACAGCGCAATCCTATCGTTCATATACTCGATTTGCTTTTGGTGGAATTCTTTATGGCCTATAGGGTCGCCATCGGGAAAGGCACTCAACATGATGGCTTTTAGTTCGTCGAACCTATCGTCTAAGTGCTTCTTTACTTTTTCTTCATGTTCTTCCATAGCTTCTTTAACAGCAGCCTCGACAAGGCTAGTCATGTGGGTGGGTGTCCTATGCTCTGACCCCTCCCAAGCCTTTTGTGGATAATCTGGTTGAGACATGTTATAAGGTTTCTGCACTACGCATTTTAGATTGGCAGACCCCCATAAGACAAGAGGCACCCTATCAAGGTGCCTCTTGGTGTAACTTAAATCTTTGGTAGTTAGCTAATAAGCATAGCTTTCAATGTCATCATATTTACTGCATGCAAACTCATGCGCTATGTAAAGCAGCACTCCAAACGGAATCAAGTAAATCATGGCAGCTACCTCCGGTAAGTCTTCAGGATACCTAAACTTCACCATCAAGCTGTAGGACAAAGCCCTAGAAGTTAAGTAGTAAACGTAACTTCTGTAGCTAACAGTGTCAGAAGTTCTCGCTCATGCTGTGCGAATGTGCTGTCGTGGACAGTTTTTGGTTGCTCCTCCACACGGCTAACCTCCTTTACGCCAGCGAAGACGCCAGCCCCAAGTAGCAGGCGCCCGTAAATCGTGGCCCGGTATCGGATACCACGACTGCACGCCCTCGGGCCAATAGACGTTATCAACTTCAAACCCATCGCGCCGGGTGATCGTCAGCGGACCGAGCAACTTGGTGCTGCTGGCAACGATCCAAACATTTCCGGAGCGCGTCACAGTCACGGTCGTTTTGCCGTCACTGCCCTGCCAGTGCTCAGGCGGCGTGTGCTCAGCAATTGGTATGCCGCGCTTCCACGCGAGGTACGCGCCACCGTTTCGCCGGTACCACATCTTGCGCGCCGCGTGAGAGCGCGGATGCGCGCCGCCAAAATAGCGCTGGCTGATCGGGTCGGCGCACGCCTCTCGGTATTCTTCGCTCGATGGGTCTGGGTTGAGCCACCGGTCCGGTGCCGGTCGGTAGCCGTCCGGCGTCTGCACACGGGGCGCGTGGTCGCCGTTGCAAGTGATGTTGACCATCGGCTCAATGTCCCAATCCGCAAGATCGGGCCGCACATCAAGCAATCGCTCGGCCTCCCAAGGCAGCATGTCTGCGACCTTGCCGGCACGAAATAGACGCACTTTGGTCTTGTGCCAATCCAACCCCAGGCTGCGCTCTTTTGCGAGCGCGAGAGAGGCGAGGGCTTCAGCGTGCAGGTACTCGGGCACTCCTGCAAGGATCAGTGCTTTTAGTGTATTCATTTACAGCCCCCAAAATACTTCAATGCGAATGTCGTCTACGGAGATATCAGAAGAAGCACCTGAGTAGTTAGCGAAGCGGAAGGTATTTGAGGCTATAGATGATAGGCTGGTTATACCCAGCTTATCCGTTGGGCCACCAACTGATAAGATGCTTTCAGTAACACCTAGTTGGAAAGTTGGAAAGGTCATCTCGAAAGACGTAATATCTATAGGGGCAGATGTACATTTACCCTCGACATAAACCTTAATGCCTAACAGCGCCATGCCTATAGGTATCACTCCAGTTATTGCTGCGTCAAAAGTTATGGTTGAGGCTCCACCGTTAGCCTGCGTTCTTGTCGCATACTGATTATCAGAGGTTTGCGCGTATGTCGGATTAACGAAAGTCCCACTACTGAAATTAGACAGTGTTAGGAATGCGCTACCACCTGCAGAGGGTTCTCCCGTAGGCAGTGCGAATGTTCTTTGTGTACCGCCTACCCAAGAAGTCTGACCTGTAAAGGTAGCCACGTCTACAAAACCTGTAGTCAGACTCGTGTTACTTCCCTGAATTACGAAATCTTTAGGGGAATTACTAAACCCATAAGCGGTAATAGCAACTTCAGCACAAACATGTGCAGTAACTAAGTCCACAGCTAACCAAGCGTTTGTCATACTGTAGGTATACCAAAAGGTACTGCCGTTATTGTCGATAGCGTTGACCGCTGGATAGCCACCGTCGGTGTTAGCGTCGCCTTGTGCCGTTGTACTGGGTGACGTAAGGTCCGCCCCGCCTACGGAGCCTCTAAATTCAACTTCGTAGAGGGCGGGGGATGCAGAATTAACGGCAGTAATATATATTCGCCAATACCTGTACGGAGTTGCGCCACTATAGCCCTGCCCCACAAGTCGTTGCCATAGCTTCATGGTTTACTTTCCATACAGTGTAGAGCCTACTTTCCAAAGCACAATTACTTTTGGAATAGTAGCATTAAGAGTCGGTGGATTACCGTCAGAGGTAAGCCAAGTAACAGCTGCGGTGGACCAAGTAATAGTGTAGGCAGTACCTGCAACCATCAACGTGATACCCTCACCGCTCGCAAAACTAGCAGAAGGGGTGCGGTTGGCTCCAAGTGTCCATGTTTGGATTCCCCCGTTGGTTGGGTTCAGCGTGACACTGCCGCCATCCGTAATAGCGTAGACAGTCTCAGCACCACCACCAGCAGTTTCCGCCACCCAAGCAGCATTCTTACGGACATAAGCTGTACCATTAGAAGGTGCGTCTGGAAGGATGGCAGTATTACCTGCCATCGCATCGCCTGCACCTGCACCAACTACAAGATTTGATGTTCCTGCTCCTATAGCCGCCCTCGCAGTTGCCGCGTCTGCGCCAGCTGCAATTACTGCTGGCTTACCTGTTATCGTACTCCACGTAGGCGCTGCAGGAATGGTAGTATTACCAGCCATTGCATCACCAGCACCAGACCCAATCGCAAGATTAGACGTACCTGCACCAATAGCTGTTCTGGCGTCTGCTGCTGTTGCACCAGCGGCGATTACTGCGGGTTTACCTGTAATATCAGCCCAAGCTGTAGGCCCACCCCCGCCCCCGCCCCCGGACAAACCTGCAAGTTTTGTTTTCTCTGCGTCAGTGTAGTCATTGGCGGACAAGCCTTTTCCAGCAACTTTGTCCACCTTGTTTGCCATCTCTCCGATAGCTGCAAGGTTTGCATTGATAGTGGCTATACCAGCATTTACCGTAGCTATGTCAGCAGTAATAGTAGCCTGTTGCGACAGGACCGTCGTAGCTGATCCCTGTAACGCATTTCGAACATTCACAACTGTAGCTGCCAAATCTTCGGCAGCTACAGTTAGGTCTGCAACTTCTGTTTCGATAGTCATAATGTTATTTCCTTAGAGGATGTCAAGCAGCTCTTTTACAATCAAGAAATTAGACGTTGTGGTGTCGTTATCTTGGAAAGTGCCTGAATTGATACCAAATCCAGACAACGTAATAATTGCTCCTGCAGCTAAGTACACATATCCAGCCACCAGATATGTTAGAGCCATTGTAGGCGAACTAGAGAAAGATTGAGCACCACCTTCAATGGTCCGAGCGCCGTTTACCATAACGGTCCCTAAGCCGTACCCGAAAGTTGTGGCGGCTTCAGCCACCATGAACGTGCCTGTGATGGAATACCACCCTGCTCGTGGGACAATCAGAGAAGATGTTCCTGTAGTCATACCATTCAGAGCCACAGCCCCTGATGTAGCCATAGGTACTTGGGTGTAAGCATTCGCAGCTCTTGAGACAGACTGTGAAGACAAGCCTGTTAATTTTCCAAATGCAGCTTTAGAAGCAGACCCACCACCGTCACTAACTGTAAGGGCGAAAGGTCCATAAATTTCGTCTTTCACTTTGACTCGGAAAGTCCTAGACCCAATGGACATATCCGGTAAAGAGTTAAAAATCGCCTCACCTTTATAATCCGTGATGTTGTTTGTAGTAACAAATGTGGCGTTATCTATAGAGATATAAACTGTCTCAAGTGGGCTTACATTCTTCAAAGACCAGAAAAATGGGGCATACTTAGCAATCGCCATAGAAGGCGTCAGAAAACTACCCTTGGACGGCATAAACCAAGTGACTACATTGCAAGAAGACCAAGGACCTCGTTGCCATACCGGATGGTTGATAGTTGTTGTCGGAACAGCTGGAACATAACCACCAGTCGAGGCCGACAACAGACCACTAAAGACTACTTCAGGATCATTGAAACTTCCGTAGTCCTGGTTGGAGAGTTGTGGCAGTGCATTCTTGAGTGTAATGTTGGTAACGAACGCTTGTCGAACTGCACCAGCACAAAACAAGGATGCAGTCGCACTGGGATGCAAACCATCATACCCGGCAAGTCCCAAGCGCGCATATTTCCACACAGGTAATGTAATGGATGTGCTACCAGCAGGAAGGTTGCTTTTAATGTAAGTGTCTAACTCCACCCAGTTTGCCAGCGCAAGTTTATGCCCTGAGTCAGCTACGTTACCTAGAATTTCAGAAGTAGCACACCCTGCTAACAGGTCTCCTGAAGTCCTTGCCATAGCAAAGGGCATTACATGCTTATTAAGCGCGGTTGCGGGGGTACAATTTACATTGTCGAATGCAAGTTCCGAGGCATATACTAGCTTTACTTGAGGTAACGCAGTCTTTAGTGTATCGAATAGCAAGTCTGCATCGTTCTTTGCTTGAGCTACAGTACGTCCCCCAACACCCATCACCGTATCGTTAAAGCCCAGAGCAACAATCACCATATCGGGCTTCAAAGACACAGCCTGTGCTACCTGACTTCTGGTGTCAAACTTCACAGCGTTATACGCAGTGTAGAAAGTTGAACCATTTACTGCCAAGTTGACTACTTCAATAGGCAAGCCTGAAGCACTCAAGTCGTCTGCCAATAGGTTCGGCCAAGCTGGAGCTAGGATACCTTGTTGTGCAGTAAGGCTGTCGCCAAGCACAACAATACGGTAATTTCGGAGAACAGAGTCTCCAACCAAGTCTGTTAATTTCATTAGATTAGTCCCCGCGTAATGTCTTCATAAGTCAAATCTACCCCATTCAAGGCAGCGGTAATAGTCTCGTTCCCATAAGAGACACCTCGGACTTTCACGCCAGAAAAGTTGATGTTGTAGCTGCCTGAAGCAATAACTTCCCGAACTCCAAAATATGCACCCTTGGTCCATGAACCGTTAGATGGCAAAGTAATAGTCAAACCCGCCGCTGCTACAATATATTGAGTATTTGGAATAGCCGTCACGCTAGACACCAATACCGTTGTAATAATGCCACTAGACGCACCCGCTTGAAACTCAAACCAGCTAACGCTAACCCCAGGCTCAGCTGCAGTCACATCAGGAAGATCAGCAAGTAGTAACCAGAATTTGTTAGCGTGCCTTACGGCGGCTGGCAGCGCAAGCGATCCAGTCAATGCACTCCAATTACCCTTGAAATTAGCGCTACCCAAGGCCAACCCTGCAGACGTTGCAGCTACGTGCGCTGAGTCTGTAGTTATCTGAGCAGCTAAGAAAGCTGCCTCTGCATTGTTAAATGTAACCCCTGCAACGTCCTGCATTCCCTGCGAAACAGTTGGCATAGTGGTGGCATAGGTGTACGCCTGCTCATTGAAGTTTGAGCTACCTAACGCAGGGTATGGCGGTACTGTAGGTATTGTTGGGGGAAAGACAGGTAAAGCCATTATATGTTTCCATCAATTTTTAGGTTAACTCTGGCAAGATTCCATGATTCTGCCACAATACTGCCGGTAACGAAACCCACCGTTGACATATACCCATATTTATTTAAGTCCGAAAGCTCAATAGCCACAGGTATGTCAAGTATTTTGGTCAAAAGCTTCTCAACTCTAGGAGCCTCAACTGCGTCAATCAAAGCAGTAGCTGATATACCTTTCGCAACTCTACCCTGACGGCGCACATACGTGCCATCTAAATTTTGCTTAAAGTAACTGTACGACTTAGGAGTTACCTCTACACCATACTGTGTAGCTCCCTGCATATTATCCCCTGGCGCATAAATAGTTTGCCACTGTCCGATACTTAGATACCCTAACTCTACAATGCTGGTTGGGTCCATCTTAGTCAGGGTAACTTCTATTTGAGTAGCTGGCCCTGTGGGTAGATTAGATTGGCTAAGTTTAGCTGAGCGCTGCAAGTTTCCAAAGAGGTACTCCCATTCCCCGTAAGCCTCTTCCCACATAGTATTGTTAGTATTGTAGTTTACAACTCCTGTAAGTCTATCACGTAAGACTACTTCAACCTTATCAGCGTTAACCCCGTAAAGCACAAAACCGTCAAAGTATCCAGGAGAAAGAACGTACTTTACTATTCCAGGATTTTTAGCTGTCGTGTACAGGTAGTCATCAAATGGCCCCATCTGGTTAGTTGGTTCTTTTACCAGCCAGTGTATAAAGTCTGCATCTGGGGTTGGAGAGTTGATGTCTGTAACATACCCTTTTACGCAATAATAAATGTACCCAGCGTACACCCGTAGCATACCCTCAGTGTACACACCAAAAGTAGTCCAAGAAATCTCCCCCCTCGTCGCATCAATTTCTGGCAGGTTTGTACCAAACCCGATCATGTCTTGAGTTATAGGGGTGGGTAATAGAATTTTCATATTGCTTCTACTCTCATTGCATTTCCACCCTCAGTTACGTTATCGAAGTGATCGACAAGTTGTGGTAGGCCGCTCGTATTTTTGGCTGTAGCTGCCATTGCGAATTTCAGGTTCGCAACTTCTGCAGTTAGTGTCTGAATAGCTTCAACAACGGAACCAGAATTACCGCCACCGCCTGCACTAGGGTTGTATGCTTTAGGAATGATGGCTTCACCCTCATGGATTTGAGCTACCATGTCATTTGGCACATAGTTTGTACCTACTGCAAAACTAGGAAGAACCTCTCTCGCATTGGGAACCCCAACTGCCATGAAACGGTTGAAGTAATAGTCAACAGTTCCAGTCAGTGTGCTAAGCCCACTAATAAACATATCTGCTTTTTCAGATAGGTCTTTTAGATAGTCTAGCTGAGCTTCAATTGCGTTGAGCTGCTGTTCCTGAACATCATATTCCGTCTGCCCAAACGCAGCTAAGTCACTGAGCTGTCCAGCTAGTACAAGTGCGTCTCTATCTCGTTCAAATTGAGACACATAAGCGTTTGAATTTAGGCCCGCCCTAGCTGCAGACACTGAATCCATCAGCCCGGTGTAGTCATTTAAAGACCCGCCAGCCCGAACTCCAGCAAGTGCATCTTCAATAGCCACCATACCCTGAGCAGCAGCTGCTGTACTTGTGCTATCAACGGTGTTATATATGTCCTTAGCTCCAGCAGTCAAACTATCAATGGCAGACTTCAGTGTCCCCATTGTCTCTTTGAGAACATCAGCCTGCTTGTTCAAGAGTGCTTGATCCCGTTCAACTGCTCGTTTAAAGTCCTCTTGAGCATAATCAGACAAAAGCTTGCGTCTGCGATTCAACTCTGCAAGTTGTTCTTCTGCTAATTTTTTAGCTGCTTCTGCGGCCTCCCTCATGGCACTAGCAGCGTCTACAGCCCCTTCGGTAATGTCTGCGTACATGCCCGAAACTTGCACTAGCGTCGCCCATTGTTTACGACCAGCCTCTGTCGTTAAATCAATGGACTCCATCGTTGCTCTAAACTGAGCACGAGCATCGGCAGCGTTAATGTCAGGCATGCTCAAACCCGCCTCAGCGAAGGCTGCTTCTACTCTCCGGCGCTTGGCTTCACGCTTCTCATCTTCACTGTAGAACTTATCGTAATAAGCAGCTGTAGCAGCAACAAAACCTTCTATACCACCGAAGAGGTCTACAAGTTGGCTAGCCATGTCCGCGCCAGCCAGGGAAGCTTCGTAAAGACCTATCCCTAAGTCTTTGAATGCTTCATTAGTAGCAGCTAAGCTTGTAGCTAGCCGGGTGAGGGTGTCGATTGCTTTTTCACCTTCACGCGCGTATTCACTAGCTTTGTAGGTCCGAGTAGTTACATCTTCCTCTACTGTCTCTTCCCAAGTTCCAATGACCTGCTCGGCAAGTTCGTTGTTGGCCGTAGCCAGGGCTTCCTGGATGGCCTTTTCAGCGTCGGCATCTGACAGGCCTTTAGTACTAACTTTAATCTTAGTGGTGAAATCCGCAATTTTGTCTGTATTGAGTCCCAGTGTGGTAGCGAACGTACCGATCTGAATTCGCATCATATTGAAGGCATCACCTAAAACTTTGCGGGCTTCTTCTGCTAGTGGGTTAGTCTTTGTTTTGTCGGAGCGGAAAAGTCCACCCTTATAGTATTCAAAACTTTCACCTTCAAACCCTCTTTCACCTCCGAACGTGCCCTGAATGCCGGAATCTTTCAGCTTGCGGCCAAATAGGGGCTTCCACAGCGCAGCAATGGCGGTAGCGCCAAGCAGCCAGGGCATGACCGCAGCGAACTGGGCGCCCATGCCAACCGCACCACCCGCTGCGCTAGCTGGCGGTCCGACAAACCCGGCGCCCATCGAGGCCGCAGAGGTGGCGGAGGAGAAGCCAGCCCCAAATCCACCGATGCCGAATTTGCCCAGCAGGGAGGCGCCGCTGGCGATGTTGCCAAGCAACCCGCCGCCGCCCGCGCCACCCGCCGCGCTCGCGGTCCCGCCCATCAACCCACCAACTACCATGCTAGAAATAGGCTGAATAATAGCCTTAACAATAGCCATCAAAGGTTTGCGGATAAGTTCTGCCTGTAAGTAGTCACGCAGAGCCTTACCACCTTCTTTACCGCTTTTGAATATAGCGGTTTCGATAGCCCCAGCGACACTATCTGTAACGGCTGAAGCCTTAGCTTCCATTTCTTTCTGGTAAGCAAGTGCTCCACGACGAGCGCCGTCTGCGGTGCCTTCGGC
>CALLKE010000256.1 GCA_938008555.1 uncultured Pedobacter sp. | reverse complement strand
ATCATCTTCCATATCTTTAGAATTTAGTTTGTTACAAATATAAATTATATTATTAATAACAAGTAGTTTAACAATATTATTAACATTTTTTACAGTAAATAGACTTCTTTTTTTAAATATCTTGATCAAATAGACTTTTACCGAACGTTTATTAGTATATTTTTATATAAAATTTATAAAATTGGGTTTGGATATAAAATTAAATATTTTAGAGCTTGTGTGTGCTTGTTTTTTATTGTCAAGACCTGGGCTTTCTGGATGAACCTTTGTTATTGAGTATGAAAAAATTAAAAACAATCGTCATCTATTCACTGGTAATTTTGCCTGGTTTAGGGCATTTAATATTTTTTTGACTTGCTGTTTTTGCTACTTCTGCCACCTCTCGCAATTCTTTCTTATAGTTTGTATTTAGGTAGCGATAGAAGGTACTAATACCGATGTAAAAACAAGGATAAATAACGTTGCGATAAGTGCGTACGATAGGTACATCTGGTCTATGCATTTTATCATATAATTCGCATACGGCTTTTACTTTTAAAAGATGATTTTTTCTGTTATACGGCATTTGAGTATTAAATATTTAGTGGTACGAATTAGGATTAATGAATCTTGTTTGTTTTAAAAAATCATATTATAGGTAATTCTTTATAGATGTTGTTTTCTTGGTGGCGCAAAAATTCACTATTAGATTAAAATAATAAATTAACCATGCCATTATGGTAAGGAACCGTGTAAGGTTGATACACTTTTTAATATTATTGAAAAGGTGGGGTAGGCTGAGCAGGGCTCTTTAGGATGTTGGAATAGTGTATCCTTGAGAAGGTCGTATAGGGTTTGGTGATAATCATGGTTACATTACTTTTCACCTGGATTCAGGAAATAAAACCATCTTGAGTTCATATATCCATAAATCTTGGTATGGATAATGTTAAAAAACCTGTTAGATATCAGTATATCTAACAGGGGAATAGTACGTATATCCTAATGATGATAGGACTTCATTATAGGATTTTTTATTCTAAATGCATTTCTTCTTTTTAATGTAGTTTTGGGTAAAGATCCTAAAGAGACTTCATCACTTTTTAGAGACCTTCCTAAGGAAGTTGTATCATTTAGAGACCTCCCTAAGGAAGCTGTATCATCGCTACTGATAGAGACCATCCTTTGCCTTGATAGCATTTTTATTGACTTTAACCTTCTACTCCCATAAAGAATATGAAGCTCACTGGGATTTATTTCTCTTTTATAGGTCCTTGTTATCGTCCCATTTTTTAGGATGATATTGGATTGAGCTAATTCATTGGCTTGACCTGTTGTTGTATTAATCATACTTAGTTCTCGGTATGCTGTTTCAGTTGCATTGGTTAGATTATCCGTCATGGATCCAGTTATTTCAAAAGTTAGGTTTTTGAAACTTTTTCTTAACTCTTCATCTTCTCGTAAAATCTCATGTAGATTATCTGTTATTCTATCTATGAATGAATCATTAGGCAGATAATCGTTCGTCAAGCCAATCTTGCTTTTGTGTGCCAATGAAGCGGAACCAACTAAGCAAGCAGACAGATGCAGTCGGATGCGAAGATGTTTCTCCTCTAATGTGTTTATAAATGCATTTTTGCACTGTAGTCCTCTTAAAATGCATTTAAATAAGTCATCTGTATATATAACATTGGTATCGTATGAACTCTTAGCGGCGTTGGGGTCTTTTGAGCTACCTGCCTGAATAGACAATTTTTTGCATATCCCCTCTTTCTCGTTGGTATTGATTATATCTTGGCCATAATCGCCGTGTAAACTTTGTAATACAATCAGTAGCTCTCGATCTGTATTCTGTACTGTATTTTCAATAAATGATTGAAGATCATTGATTACATCATTTGTTTTGTTTGCTGGAACGAAATACAAATTGTTATTCCGATTATCTATTTTTTTAACCTCGTTATTTATAGTGCTGACATTGTGGGTTACATTCAAAACATTGATTTCATAATCTGGTGAATAGTCTAGGTTTTTAAACTTAGTTTTTAGCCGTTTTGTCAGTCCTTCATCTATCAAAAAATAAGCTGTTGGATTTTTAGACTTGGGCTCGAGTACGTCTCGGCGTAGTAGCTTGTATTTATTATCATTTAATGTTTCGAGTTCTTCACCTAACACAGCTTTCATGAATGAATATGAGTCTTTGGTGCCAAATTTTCCTTGTTGTGCATATACAATAGGTCTGTTTCTAATATAACTTACTTTGATGTTGGGCACTAAATTTTTTGCCTTTTCTGTAGCCCGAAAGTCTTTTGAAGAATCAATGTCTGCAGCTTTAAAAACGGGAACTCTGATTTTTTGAGCATTGAACTTTACCCAATGATTCTCATTGTTCATGTCAGATACAATAGCCCCTTTCTGCATAGATTCTAGGCTCGGTTTGAAAGAAACGGATAATTTGATTTTATCTAGTGTCACATGCTCATTTTTATAGTTTGAGAAGAAGCTTTTAAGTGCATCAAAAGCAGTCGGACTAGTATAATTCGCTCTCATGCTACCCGTAAAAAAAAGATTCAAACCTTGGGATGTGTTCAGTCGGTGTATGTATAAATCGTTTAAAACACTTCTTACTTCTGGTTTTTGAGTCTTATGTAGATTGGTTACTTGTACTAGTTTGTTCGTGAGCTTGTCCATCAGATTTTCATTATAATCGACAGTTTTTTGATAACATGCTGCAATAGTTGGGTCTGCCCACTCAGCTTGGTGACTGAAAATGGGAACTAAATAGTCATAAAATTCAAACAGTTTAAAACCTGTTTTATTCTTATTTAACTGATCTACTGCTAAAGAGGTTTGGTATAGATTGCTGCGTTCTATTTGTTTGGAATACGCAATCAATTTTTCGTTGATATTATATGTAATAAGGCCTAATACTGGGTTGATATCTATTTTTAAGGTAGATACTGGTTTTGATTTTACAGATCCCTTGAGTTCATTTTGTATGTAGTTTGTGTACAATGATGCAGTATCTATAAACAATTGAGATTTAGTAGTGCTTTTTTTTTCCTCGATACTTCCATGAATGACATCTAGATAATGTTCATAATATTCTTTTATTTTCTGGTCCTGAGTTTTTATTTCATCCTTTTTCATCATTAGTGTACTAAGTATTTTAGTGATGATGAGATTAGCTTGTGTCTTGCCTAGGCTTGGGGCATCCAGGTATAGGCTTTGCCGGAGTAAGTAACTGAGCCCTTTTGCATTGGTCATATTGTCTAAACCTTTTAGTTCAATCATTTGTGTTATTCGTTCTCCCACCTGGTTGTCGAAGGCTTCTTGCATAGGAGTTAAGCTGGGGGCAGCATCGAACTTAAGAGACAGATCGCCCTTGTTATTACGAGTAGGATGAATGACTATTTCTTCTTTATTTCCGGCATAAATACCACTTACGTTGACTTTTTTTAGTGGATACATGTCGAGTATAGCACTGTAAATAGCAAGTGAATCATTTATTGGTGCAGTTTTTTGTTTAATCGGGCTATCGTTAGATAGTGGTCCGCCTATTTTTATAGCTAATGTTTCTAAATCACGCATCGCGGCCAATTTTTTTTCCGCCTGTTTAGCACGCTCTTTCAATTCTTGATAATCTAATTCGGATAGAATACTTTTTTTGGATAGGGTATTTTGCAGGCTGATTAATTCTGTGTTCATGGTTTCTGCATGTGCATTTGCTAGAAATGAGATGGCTTGAAATAGTTTCTTAAACTGCCCATTTGTAGTTTTTTTGATTTGATCACCCTTAGCCGATAGAAGGCTATACTCAAGCTTATTCCCTCGGGTGCATTTTTGTAATTGTTCTTGGAAGTCTACTTCACCTAGCGGGGATTCTCCTAATTGAGCCAGAATAGCATTGAAAGGTGTCATGTCTATCTTTCGACTTTCATATGTATCCATGGCTAACAAATGGGTATAGAGACCAGCGAAACCCAAATTACTATGCATCTTTGGAGCATCTCTGCGCCATCTCTGTATTTCTGCTTCAAAAATATCAGCGGGCTCTGTAGATGTTGCTTTTGATTCTATAGACTTATAGTTTTTTAAGCCGTTTAATAGTTCATATTCTTTCGAATTCGGTAAGAAATATTTTTTGGATACTTCTGCTTTTTTCTTCAATAAATGAATTATCTCATACTTGAGGTGTTCATCTTCAGGAAACTTAGATCTCCTGGCCACTTTTTCAATACCTGTTTGATCAATTTCTTCGCTCACTAATACATGAGATAAGGCTTCAAGCAATTTGTTTTGTGGGATACTGCTGTTTTTTTCAGTAAGTGCTTGTGCACATACAACTAAATTGTTCAGGATATCCTCTCGGCTTAGATAAAGTGTATGGTATGGAGTCAGAATTTCTGAGCCTATATAATTTTTACCTGAAGCATGGATATATGTTAAAATCTTTCCTAGGCTTGATATATCATTATTATCGTGAACAAGTGCTTTTGATACAATCATCCCATAGTCATCTTTTGTTTTAACCACTACTAAATTTTGAGTATAGGGGTTTAGTCTTATTGCTTCTGTAATAGTGCTTTGAGGTAAAGTGATCGTATTACCTCCGTTGGCTTGGTCAAGTAGATAATTTATTTTGCCAATTAAATTATCAGTTATAGTTGTTGCATTAGGAGTGATAGGCATGGTGTCTGTATTGGGATAATGGGTATGTGTTTAAATTAAATCCGTGAGCTTATTATAAGCTTTTTGGATTTCTCAATATTTCTTTTCTGTCTGTAGAAAGACCCTATGGACGACTTAGGAAAGTTCAAATCCAAGTTCTGACAAAGAGATATTAATTGTTGACAGGCTCTTGATAAGCAAATAGTTTCTCAATCAAAACCTCATCGCTATAATCTGCTGGCAGTTTTAGTTGATCAACTAAATGAGCGTCCTGTTTAACCTCTGTCAATAAAATATCGAGGATGTTCAATGCGCTTATTTTTTGATCATCTAGCTTTACCGCTATCTGAACAGGTAAGTTGAGCGTAATAGCATCTGCTTGTTTAGAATCGAGGTATTTCTGATAAACACCTTTTTGTATTTCATCCACATCGATGCTTAAAATATCCGCAGATGGATGAAGCATTTTTAAAGTATCAAAAGCGGTTTGTTGTGCTGTTGTTTTAGTACCTAAGCCTGCTAGCTGTTGCACATTGGAAATGATGGAACATGCCTTCTGTTTGATATCTCGGATTTTATCGTTCCAATGATCGACCACCACTTTTGCAGTGATGCTGCTATTGATGGTCAGTAGCTCATTAATTTGATGATCAAAGCAAGCAGCTAAAGCCTGCTTAAGTGCTAAAATTTCTGATAAAGAGATGATGGGTAAATACCTACTGCAATAATTTGTTACAATTATTTGGAATTGTTTATCCACTTCATCTTTTAGATCGATGAGCTTATTGGTTGGTACGATGAGCTTGATCTGGTCTTCTTTTTTAATGCCATACCAGATGGGGTCTGTTGCTTTGCTATCGTGATTTAAAACCAGATTGTATAACGTTTTTGTACCTATTTCACTCGTAGATGATGGTGTAAAATCTTGCATGAACTGGCTCACGGTGATTTTATTTACAGCTTGTACCATTGTCTCAATAGTAGTTTTGCATTCAATGGCTTTTTGCCTAGTCAGAGCTGCAGCATCTAATAGTGTATTGAGCTGAATAGCCTCCTCCTCGATGAGCAAGCCATTAAAAACAAGCATGTACTTGATAGTTTCGAAATCGGATGTCGAAAAAGGATCTTCGCTTAAATGTTTATCATGAGCTCGTATGTGGACACCCATCACTTCCAAAAAGAGTCCAATATGTTTAAAATCTTTTTTGTCAATCAGTTTTTGAATGAGCTTACGAATCCATAAAATGTGATTTTTATCAACGATGTTACCTTCGGGAGCAATGAGCTCTTTTAATTTTTGCACTTCTTCTTTAAAACTCTGATTGACCGGAAACCAAGAACTATCAGTAGGATTAGAAAACTTTTCAACTAAATCATTGACGGTATCTGTATAGGCCAGCTCATTGGCATTGGCACTCAAAATATGCTTGCTTACGCTATCTAATAAGTAAGTGGTTTTCGTATCTAAAGGGATCTGTATTAAGCCATCAGCAGTTTTTAATCCATCTGGTGCATCGGTGATAGGCATATTGATTTCAGGTGATAGCACCGCGTCCAATGCATCAAAAGAAGGCATATTGGTAATTGGTTTTATAATTGGAAGCCCTAACTGTGCTAATAACAAACTACTCGTCTTGTTAAATGATCTTTTTTTTCCACCTCTTTCCAGATCAAGAGCAGCATATTTCTTTAATAGGGTAGATTCCTGATATGCGATCAGATTTCTAATTAGTTGATTGATTTGTGCTAGTTTTTGATACTCCTTTTTGGTTTTACATTGCTTTCTTAAATCGACTAATTTTTTGATATCGGCTTCAGCAACAACAAAGCCATCTGAATGCCTGGCAAATTCAAATTGCCTATCTTTTTCTGCCTGAGAAAGAAGTATTTCTTGTTCTTCTTGAGGTTGTTTTTGGGCTATGGTTACTGTTTTATAAAAATAATCGCTGTAGTAAGGAAGCTGGTCAAAACTTTCTCTGGAGATAGTTAAAGAGCCTAGTCTATCTGAAGACGAAAAATAAAACTCACTTTTCCCCCATTTTGTGAGTAACTGCTTATACTCTTTGATACAAAACAGGACGAAATGTTCTGAGTTATTGTCCTTAACCATCAGAAATAATGAGCTTCCATTTGCATGTCCTCGAAAAGGGAAAAAACCATGCTTTTTATAGGGTAGCATCACTTGATTAGGGTTCCTTGTCAAATCTTCATCAAGGGTTATTAGAATGGCTTTCTGAGCTAAATTGTTGGTTGTTGCAACTCGGTTATTCGCTAGTGTTACTGCTTGATCATTTTGGAGAAATCCACTGTCATTGATATCCGTCTTTTTATCTAAAAATAATTGATTGATGGCCTCTGTTTCTTGCTTTTGAGTTTCTTGTAAACTCACACCATCTTTAATGGAACGCTGATTTGTTTTGAGGTAGTTGTCGAATAGAAGTAAGGTCTCAAATTGATTGGTGTCAGAAAAATCAAAATAGTGATCTCCCTCAGAACTAATAATTTGAAATCTACCTCTACCATTACAAATGGATAGTACATCTTTAAAATTCTGGATTTTATAGAATAGTGATTGATGATTCTCATGATCTGTTGGAGCCACAATAACGAGATCGCAATTATGTCGGTATAGATCAAAATGACTTTCAACTTTGTCTAATCGAATAGATGAAAAGCTTAGTGTGTTTTTACTTTTGGTTACTAAAATATCAAGCGGAATTACCACCATTTTACCAGGTGCATGGTTGATGATATGCAAGTCGGCATTTTGAGGATTGGATTTTAGTTGGGTATAAACGGTTTCTGGATAAAGTATGTTTGTTCCCTTTTGATGATTAAGCCACTCGTGTGATGGAAAAAATGGATTTACTGCTTCATGCAAAGAAACTACTTCATCTGTAGAAAAATCATGCTCTTTATTGATTTTATGCACAAAGTCTTCGGGCTTTGGTAACAATATTTGAGGGATATTTAATTTAAAATCTGCCGTATCATCCAGAGTTAATGTGTATAAATAATACCTCAGTTTGGCAATGTCATCTAGCTCGTTACTTTGTACATCAATAGATAAGGCTTTTAAGCTCCTGAAAAGAGAAATAAAATTACTGGCTTCTATCTTCGCTTTTTCTTGAATAAAGATTTGATTTAGAAGTTTCCGGATGGTTTTATTGCCAAAATTGTTTTGTTTGTTTTTGTCAACAAGTGCTTTTAAATCGCCCGTGCTGCATTTCTCAAGCATTTCTTTTATAAAGATATTTTCTTGAGCTATCAATGCGAGCTCTTCAGCATTTGTACTCAAAACTTCATTGGCTATTTGCAGGAGATTAGCCGCTGATATGGTCTCATTTGAATTCTTAAAAATATGCTCAAGATTTACATCATCTGTCGTATGCTGCAGTAAAATAGCCAGTGCTTCGCCAGACGCCTTTCCATCAATAGGTCGGCCCACTGGAATATTCAGTGCTCGAAATAAATGTACCGTAGCAAGTGGATACTTTTTATGCTGATCGGCATGATAAATGCTTGCATTATTTTTAAAAATGGGTGTTTGTTGAACTAAAATAATGGCACGAATTAGCGCATTCAGTTTTGCTAGTTTATCCCAGTTTTTTGAGATGATACAGGCAGATCGGATACTCATTAAGTATTGATACCGGGCTTTGGTGGATGCAGATTTTGGATCCGTGAACTTCTGACAATCTGTTTTCAATTTTGTTTTCTCATTCGTGAAAATAGGATCATTGATCATATTCAAAATATCAGTAGATAGTTTAAAGTCATTTTTGGTGACTGCTGTGTTGGCTGCATCAATCAATGATTTAGTGAATGCATCCACTTTTAAAATATCCAATAAGTTGCTTTTGCCCTGATCAGTTGTTCCAGCTAGAATGGGGGTTCTGTTAAAAATGTGATCAATTACTGCTGCTTCGTGGGTGTTGATCCAGTCTGTTTTGGAGATATGTTGTTTTAGTGATGTGCTTAAAACATCATATAGATCCAGTGCTTTAAGATCTGCAGTAGCTTTTGATTGTTGTACGCGTTGAATGATGATAAGTTTAGTTAACCAAGTGCGTAATAATTCTGCTTTTAGAACCTGAAACTCCACGCTTAAACCATCAGGATGCGCTTTGTCAATAGCGTCAAAATAGGTGTCTAGATCCTCAAATATTGCTTTGGCTGTTTTGGTGATATTTTCAAATGTTGGAGCAAGGTATGTTACAAGACTGTTTTTACGCGTCAATTCATCCAGAGCTTCTAGTAGCTGATGCGTATTGGCAATACTTCGAGTAGAATATATGGCATGTGCTTGGGTATAGTGCGTATTACGTTCTAGAATATCGTCGTTAATTATTTCTAACGTGCTGCTTTTTGAAATACTTGTTTGTTCTGTTTCACATTGTTCTGTTTCATATCGAGACTCAATTTCTTCGTAATACAGATTGATCATTTCCTTACGAAGCAGTTCAACATCATCTTGAATCGCAGCTAATTCCTTTCGTTTAGAGGAATATTTCGATAATATGTCTCGCCCTTCTTTATAAGCTTTAATTTTTATAAACTGGGTTGTTGCATGAAATACGATCCCAAATGGATCTGTATAATATTCACCGATTAACAATAATTCATAAGCCGAACTTTTTCGTTCATAATGGTCAACTATTTTTAGATCAGCGCCATCTTCCGCTCTAATGTCGAGGGTGTCAATTTTAGGTGCACATAGTTCTTTCTTGTCAATTTCTGTAAGATCATAGATACTGATTGCTTGATCTAAGGCAGGTATAATCGCCCTATTGATCCAGAACTTGTTTTTTAGGCTTTCGACTTCTTCTTCGAGTTTTTCTAATGCTTCTTCTTCTGTTTTTATGGCCCTTAGTTTCTCTTTTATTTTTTCAGACAGGAGCAAATCTTTTTCAAAATCAACAAAAAAGCGGTTCTGCTTTGCTAGTTCCCGTTTAGCGATATCTTTTTGCTGCTTATTGGTCATTTTGGCATCTATTGTGGCCAATACAGCAATTATTTTATCCTGCTTTTGGGTAATAGCATCTATACTATTTTGAATTTGACTAGGTGTGTAATCCGCATCCGGCGCAGATAAAAATGGGTATTCATCATTCCCCAAGCCAGCAAAAATATGGACCAACTTATTTTTTGCTGCAACATTCGCATCGCTTTTACCGATAGTCTCTATTTCCGATTTTGCAACATTACAAGGAGTATATCCGAAGTCGTAGTGTTTTTGCGACATTGCAGCTCTGGCTAGTTCTGCAGTATCTCGAATAGCGAGAGCATCGCCTATGCCTGGAAGAAACCTGCCAATATAATTTACAATCCCTTCGTGTTTGGGTGCCTCAACATGGTCGATTGTATTGCCAAAACATAGGTTGGCAACATTCAGATCGGGTCTAACAAATGCTTGTAACGACGGAATGAAATATTTCCATTTTCCCATTGACATCATGGCAATATTTAATCCCAGTGTTAAAAATGCGAGCGTGATTTGTATGTTATAATCTTTGCCCTCTTGAATTAAATCCTTGATCGATTGATTGAGCAATAATGTAAGTTGTCGTTCTTGAACTCTTTTCTCAAGCGTTTCTGACAATTGAGATGCGGTACCATCTTTGTATGCTTGCGTAAAGGCCTCCTCTAATGTATTGAAGCCTACTTCGTCTTTAATTTCGTCAATGACATACTTCTTTAGTGCTTCGAGGTTGTCTTTCCTGAATTTCTCTACTCTTTCCTCACTCTTTCTTTCTTTTACTTGGTTGATAGCACCAATAGTAATTTCAAAGCCGATCGCAATTCCGAGATTGGTTCCGAAGCTTTTGAGGGCACCTATCGGAAGCGTTTTCCCCAGATGTTGTACTGCTTTAACAGCATTTCCTGTTTCTAGAAATCCTATTTCTTGAAGAACATGTTTTAAATTTTTAGCAACGTCTAAAGGAATCTTTCCAGCATATATGCTCTTGATTGCACTGCTGGTGAGCTTGCTTGCTGCAATGATTTCATTTTTAGACATCGGGTTAAGTGCATAAATAGCTACACTTTTTATGCCCGCGTATCCCTCATATAAAGCAGTATTCACTGCTGAGTCTTGCGCTATGGATACACGATTGCTCCATATGCTGGAAGCAATTTGCCAGGCAATACCTTGTTCTTCTTCTGGTGTTAGTAATTTCATCTCTGCCATTTTGTTTGATTTTGCGGCAAAAATTGATCTTAAAATTTGGATAATAAATTAATCCTATCGATGTAGTAGTGAATCGTGTAAGCTTGAGACTGTTTACTGCTAATATGCTGTGGATTATTTGTAAAATATGGGTTTGTTGCGCAAACTAGCCAGTCTAAATTTCAAGACGAGACAATTATTTCTTACCTTCCAAACTCAAATTCCATTAAAATGATGAAAAACTTCTTTTGTATCCTGCTTATTGGTCTCTATTTTGGAAGTATTGCTCAAACAAAAGATGAACCTAAAGCAAACTGGCAGAATTTGGATTTGAAGCAAGATGGTGTTTTTGGAATTAGTACAGAGCGAGCTTACTCAGAGCTGTTAAGTGGGAAAAAAGGAGTATCTGTTATTGTAGCTGTGATTGATGGCGGGGTCGATATTCACCATGAAGATCTTAGGGAAAAAATATGGGTGAATACAAAAGAGATTGTAGGTAATGGAATTGACGATGATCATAATGGCTATATCGATGATGTGAACGGGTGGGACTTTATTGGTTCACCAAAGGAAAACGTGCAATACGATAATTTAGAACTGGTTCGTCTAGTTCGTAAAATGCAGCCTAAATATGCTACAGCACTTAATTCTAGTAAGTATAGTGATACAGAGAGGAAAGAATTAACTGAATATCAAAAGCTGGTTGTTAAATATATGGATGAGCTGCAAAACGCTGAAATGGGATTTGCTCAGATGGCTCTTTTTGACAAGACGATAGATCAGATAGTCGCTAAAATGGATAAATCGGATCCCGTTTTGCATGATTTCGCAAACTATAGTCCAGCGAATGATATTGAAAAAAAGGTTGTGAAAATTGTTAAATCTGAGCTTGCCAAGAAAAAAGACTTCAAGAAAGTTGACGAAGAAATCAAAGACGGGTTTAAATACTACAATGCAAAAGTTAACTATCACCTCAATATCGACTTTGACCCCAGAAGCATTGTAGGGGATGATTATTCGAATAGCAATGAACGTATTTATGGTAATAATGATGTCACTGGTCCAGATGCACAGCATGGTACTCACGTAAGTGGAATTATTGCGGCATCACGAACTAATAACGTAGGAATACTAGGAGTATCGGATAACGCACATATTATGGCAGTTAGAGTAGTTCCAGATGGAGATGAGCGTGATAAGGATGTCGCAAATGGAATACGGTATGCAGTTGATAATGGGGCTAAAATTATTAATATGAGCTTTGGAAAAGGATATTCATGGGATAAGAAAGTGGTTGATGAGGCTGTAAAATATGCGATATCCAAAGATGTTCTTTTGGTACATGCGGCAGGCAATGATTCAGAAAATACCGAACAAACAGATAATTACCCGAACAGACAGTTTATCGATACTTTAGATGTCAAAAAAGGAGAGGTTATACCATGGATAGAAGTCGGGGCATCGGGATGGAAAGATGATGAAGACTTAATTGCGAATTTTTCTAATTATGGTAAAAAAACAGTTGATGTTTTTGCGCCTGGAGTCAAAATAAAATCAACGATTCCTAATTCATTGTATAAAGAAGAAAATGGGACGAGCATGGCTGCTCCAGTGGTGAGTGGTTTGGCTGCTTTAATTCGTTCATATTATCCTAAATTAACAGCCATACAAGTGAAAAATGTGATTATGAACTCTGTTAGTACAGTAAGCCATAAGGTAAAGATTAAAATGGATGACGGTTCTCAAAAGATGCTATTGGGTGATATATGTGTGTCTGGAGGAATTGTCAATGCCTATAAAGCTTTACAATTAGCTGAGAAAATGTGAGCTTTTAAAAATTGCATCGACTAATGGAGAGTCGAAATGAAATCTTTGAAAGTGCCAAAAGTGTAGTTCTGTTTGATCATCCATTTAATTAAACCATTCATACGCTTGGTCATCTTATTTCCTGAATTTCTACTTACATAATTAGGGAAGCCAAAGCGATCAACATCATGCAGGTCAGTAAACTCCCATGGATGAAAGTATAAATTCAAATAATGATCACTTGAATAAGTCCATCGGCACAACTGTTTGTAGATAGCTAATGGAAAATTGTGAAATGATAGCCAAAATAAAGGGATACGTATCAAGGGGCTTACAGAGGCCGGTATTTGCAAAACACCATCTTGTATAAAGTGAGTTCTTGGTTTTGAAAAATGATTATACCGACCAGGTAGATAGGTTGGATTGATGGATGTATTATAGGTATATCCTGCTTTTGCGACTTCTTTTTCATCCACAGGCATCATGCGGGCCATTCGAAAACCAATCACAGGTTCTTTTGTGATCTTTTCCAAAGCTATTCGCGATTGTAATAAATGTTCGTGCTTGAAATTAGAATGATAATATCCGTGTGAAGCTACCTCATGACCTTCATAGATGATCTGCTCGATGAGACGGGGGGCATGATTGGCAAAATTGGCCGTGCAAAAGAAGGTGGCTTTGGTTTGATGGGTTTTCAATAAATCCAATACGATATAAGTGCCTGCTTTTGAAATATTCATTTGTTCCTCAAAAGAGATTGATTTTCCGTATTCGAAGGGCATATCAAATTCTTCGACATCAAAACTTAATAAAACCATGGACTTTAGGAAAGATTTGTGTTACGGATAATGTAATTAGGGCGGCGCTTCGCTTGGATAAAGAGCTTACCAATATAAATTCCCAAGATGCCGAGTATTACGAGCTGCAATCCCCCGAAAAAAACAATGGTCATAATTACAGATGCCCAACCATGTACTTCGGCTCCTACATAGAAAGAATAAATGACATATGGAATGTATAGTAATGATAATATAGAAAACAAAAATCCTAAATATACGGCCGTATATAATGGTTTGACGCTAAATGAGGTGATGCCTTGTAATGCCAATTTGATTAATGCCTTCGTAGAATAGGTTGAATCTCCATAAATACGCTCAGCAGGAGTGTATGCAATCCCGATTTGCTTAAAGCCCACCCATTTCACCATTCCACGCAAAAACACTTCAAATTCAGTAATCGATTTTAAGATGGTAATTACTTTTTTGTCCATCAATCTGAAATCTGAAATCCCATTTTCGATATCGATCTCAGATAGTCTATTGATGAAATGATAAAAAGATTGTGCCGCCGCTTTGTGCATCAGCGAGTAATGCGGATTGGCTTCTTTACGGTAGGCATATACCACCTCATAACCCTCTTCCCAGCGAAGAAGCATTTCAGGAATTAATTCAGGGGGGTGCTGTAAATCGGCATCCATCGTGATTACTATATCTGATGCACTAAGGTCGATACCTGCTTTTAGTGCGAGATCTTTTCCAAAATTCCTAGAAAACTCGATGTAGTTTACGTTTGAATTTTCTTGACTTAGATTTTGTAATACCTGCTGTGTGCCGTCTGAGCTACCATCATTCACAAATATCAGCTCATAGTTATAATGTAAGCTTTTAAATACTTCACTAATCTTGGCAACAAGCGGCCTTATATTTTCGCTTTCGTTGAAAGCGGGTATGACGATGGATATTTTTTTTACTAATTGACTCATCGATAGTAAAGATTATGATGATGTGGCTGGAGTAGGAGGATAGTCGATCGGCTTCAATTGGTCGGTAATCATCATATAATTAAGCCTTAACCAAACTAAAAATACAGGTAGAGCCATTATGGCATATGGTTCTAAATAATTGAGTCGTATAAATCGAGGGAATAAATCAGTTGGCGAAAAACTGGATATAACAAGTGTTAGAATTAATAAAGAGATAACCATAAAATTCTTTTTTCGCTCTAGGATATACCAAATACCCACTCCCGGAAATGCAATAATGTAAGTTGGAGATTCAGATCCTGTACTTGCCAAGATGATAAACATCAATAAAGACGCTAATAGCGCCAATTGAAAATTCAGCTGTTTATGAAGTTTAAATCTGAGGAATGAGATTCCCATCACAACAAATGCAGGTATAATATAATATAGGTTCGATAAATTTGGATTATGGGTAATCTTACGCACCATTCCCATGACGCACACATCCAAGCGTGTTTGTGTGATGTCGATATTAGTCCCATTTTTATCTACTAAAGACACATGCCAGTCGGCATATGTTTGTAAAACAAAGCTGGGTTTACCTACTAGCATAGGCAGGAGTATAATTAGTATGATCCATAAGCTTGTCCACAGAATAAACTTTTTCTTGTTTTTGCTAAAAAAGAAAAAAGCTAGGCCGACAATACCATAAAGTTTAATAAAAGCTCCTAGAATAATAAAAAAGGTACTCCAGATCTCCTTTTTATAGACAATGCATGAGTATGACAAAATAATCATGGCTGCGCATATCGCATGAAACTGGGTGTTGAGTGTACTGGTGATCAATGTATTGGTTGATATCCAAATAATAATTGCTTTAGAGCGTGAATCAATAGGAAGAGACCAAATAGCTTTGAATAGAAACCATGCATTTAGAGCTCCAAAAAGCACTAAGCTTATTCCAACTGGGAGATAGTAAAAGGGGGCTATCAGTAAAGCAAATATGGGCCCGTAATGGTATAAATCAAAATATTCGTTGGGGTAAGAATTATAAAGATTTTTGCCTTGTAAAAGATGCTCAAAGCTTTGAATAAATACTCGGAAATTGTTATAGTTACATTTTCCTTGGACTAAATCAGATACAGCATATTGTTTAAAACTGGCAATAACACATATGATAATCCAAATAGCAAGTAAAAATCTAGGATGATATAATAGGGTGATAATTTGATTTCTTTTAGTCAGATAAGACATGAAGTGTTTTTATGGAGAGGTGAAAAACGAGCCGAGAATGTAGCGGGGAGCAGGATCGAACTGCCGACCTTAGGGTTATGAATCCTACGCTCTAACCATCTGAGCTACCCCGCCAAATATACATCTCTCTAACTGCTTGCAAATATAGCAGAAATTACCTTTCTTTAGAAAAGAATGTTAAAAACTTAAGTGAAGTGGATCTCTTGAATGTCTTTAGAAACAAATAAACATGTAAAAAAATTTGTACAGAATGACTAGATCAATTTAGAATGTCAGAGAAAAAAAAAATCACTATTGAGTATGAAATCAAATCATCTCCTAAAATACTGTTTAGCTTTTTAAGTGAACCAAATGGTTTATCACAATGGTTTGCAGATGATGTGATCTACCGTGACCAGACCTATATATTTACATGGGATGGTGAACAGCAAAAAGCAAAATTGTTATCTATCAAGGAAAACAAGCTGGTTAAATTTAAATGGCTGGATGATGAACCTCATTGTTATTTTGAAATGGAAATTATCCAGGATGAACTTACAAATGATGTTGCGTTAGCTATAACAGATTTCGCAACAGATGAAACACGTCAAGAGCGCGAGCTAATTTGGGATAATCAAATCCGATATTTAATCAGTGCGGTGGGTGCATAGGGGACTTATTTCTCTTATTTTTGCAACGTGAAGAAGATCTATCTTTTGGTACTGAAAGCCTTTATTAGGCCTTTTATTGTGACATTTTTTATTGTCATGTTTGTTTTGTTGATGTTGTTTCTGTTTAAATACATTGACGATTTTATAGGCAAGGGTCTTGATGCGTCGGTTATTCTTCAACTGATGTTATATGTTTCGGCTACGAATGTAACCCTAGCTCTGCCTTTGGCAATTCTTCTTTCATCCATCATGACCTTTGGTAGCTTAGGCGAAAGCTATGAACTAGTTGCGATCAAGTCGGCGGGTATTTCTCTTCAGCGTGCCATGATGCCTTTGGTTGGAGTGGTTTGTATAATTAGTATTAGTGCTTTCCTGTTTTCAGATTACATGCTACCAGTTGCGAATTTAAAATTGGGCTCTTTGCTGTACGATGTTCGTAGTAAGAAGGCAGCATTTTTAATTGATGAAGGAATATTCAACAATAGTATACCTGGCTATTCTATCCGAGCGAGAAAAAAAGATGCCGACGGGCAGACTTTACACGATGTAATGATTTATGACTATAACAGTGCGTCAGATGATAATGTCAATGTGCTTCTTGCCAAAGAAGGGAAAATGTTTAGGTCAGCCAAGGATCAATACCTTACTTTGAAATTAAAGGATGGGATTCGATATGAAGAGCCGCAGGGGGATCATAATCCAAGACAAAAATTTATGCGTTTTAGATTTAAAGAAACGGAGCAAAGATTTGATCTTTCGGGGTTTAATCTGCTCAGAACAAACGAAAACTTGTTTAAATCTAATGATGCGATGCTTAATTTGAAGCAATTGCGCTACTACCGAGACTCAGTTCAAAATATGGTTGATAGTAATTTGAGGTCTGTTTATAAAACATTGACACCTTATTACAGGTTTGTTACTGATCAAAAAGCAGACAGAAAACCTAAGACTAAATCACTTCATGCAAAAGTAGACATACTGCAATATGTACCCCAAACAAATCGACTTCAGGCAGTACAGCATGCTAAAGACCAGGTTTTTGTCATTAGAGAGGAGTTGAGCATTAAAAAAACAATTGATAAAGACTATGTAACTCGCTTGAAGGGATTTATAGTTGAGCTTCATCGAAAATTTACACTTTCTTTATCTTGTATTGTATTGTTTTTTGTCGGTGCACCACTGGGGGCTATTATCAGAAAAGGTGGTTTAGGATTACCTGTTGTTGTAGCTGTTTTATGTTTCCTTGTATATCACATTATCTCAACTATTGGAGAAAAATCGGTTCGAGATGGCTCCACATCACCATTAGTGGGTATGTGGATTGCACTTTTTTTACTAGCTCCTGTGGGTGCTTTTTTTACTCATAAGGCTACTACTGACTCTGCTTTATTTGATTTGGATAGTTATGGGCGCTTTTTTCAAAAACTGCTTTCGAAAAAAGATGATTAAATTTGTAGTCCGGGCCACTTTTTATGCAAAAATTAGGATGATACGAGCTTTAGATTGCTCTCTTAAAAAGAATGGGGCTATTTTGGTTACACATCATATGGCTTTGTAAAAGCTGATAGTATAAATATGCGATGCTTAATACAATAGAAGAAGCAATACAGGATCTGCAGGCTGGTAAAGTGATTATCGTTGTGGATGATGAGGATAGAGAAAATGAGGGTGATTTTCTGACTGTCGCAGAAAATGCAACAGCTGAAGTTATTAATTTCATGGTTACACATGGTAGAGGCTTAGTTTGTGCCCCATTAACAGAGGCTCGTTGCAATGAGTTACAGCTTGATCTCATGGTTGGAAATAATACGGCGACTCATGAAACCAATTTTACTGTTTCTGTTGATTTGATTGGTCACGGCTGTACTACTGGGGTTTCTGCCTCAGATCGTTCGAAAACAGTTTTAGCACTTAGCAATCCGAATACTAGGCCTGAACATTTAGGCAGGCCTGGTCACATATTTCCTTTACGTGCCAAAGATGGTGGAGTATTGAGAAGGGCGGGCCATACAGAAGCAGCTGTTGACTTGGCTAAGCTTTCGGGTTTAGGTTCAGCGGGTGTTATTGTCGAAATAATGAAGGAAGATGGAGAAATGGCTCGTTTGCCTGATCTCTTAAAAATTGCTAAAAAATTTGACCTCAAAATAATATCTATTGAAGATATCATATCCTATCGTCTTAGTACAGAGTCGTTAATTGAAAAAGAAGTCACGATTAAACTGCCAACCCAATGGGGTGATTTTGATATGATCGCTTACACGCAAGTCGATACGAGGCAACAACATTTAGCATTGGTAAAAGGATCTTGGGAACTTGATGAGCCTATACTTGTGCGTGTTCATAGCTCATGTATTACGGGAGATATCTTTGGTTCGTGTCGTTGTGACTGTGGATCTCAGTTGCATAAAGCAATGGAGATGATTGAAAAAGAAGGAAAAGGTGTGATTGTTTATATGAACCAAGAGGGACGAGGTATAGGCTTAATTAACAAAATGCATGCCTATAATCTTCAACAAAATGGTCGAGATACCGTTGAAGCGAACATCGAACTTGGTTTCCAAGCAGATCAGAGAGATTATGGTATTGGTGCTCAAATATTGCGTGATTTGGGCGTGACAAAAATGCGTTTAATGTCGAATAATCCTACTAAGCGCGCTGGATTAGTAGGATATGGCCTCGAAATAACGGAAAACATCTCTATTGAGATTGCCTCAAACCAACATAATGAGGGATATCTAAAAACTAAGCGAGATAAGATGGGACACACCATCATGAAACTTTCTAAATGAGAGCGTTGTGTGATGAGTTATAAAATCTGCTAGTTATTGAACCCCAGTCGTAATAATTAGATATTAACCAGTCCTGGTGAGGAAATATTACACTGAATATGTACTCAATTTAAAATGTTCGCTGTGAGATTAATGTCTTTTTTTTATCCTTATAACCATGTAGGTCAGGATTCTCAATGACCTCTTTGATTGCGATGAGTCTATATACATATGTAGCTGTTTCACGATTCAGATTCATCTTAAAATAATTGTCATGATTCTCTCGTGTAATTTGACGTTTTATACGGCCCTCGCCACCGTTGTAAGCGGCTGCAGCTAATGCCCAACTATTGAATTCCGAGTACAAAAATTTAAGATACTTGCATGCAGCTACGGTTGATTTTTTCATCTCATGACGTTCATCAACTGTACCATTTACTCGCAAGCCAAAGTCTCTTGCCGTTTGAGGCATAAATTGCCAATGACCAGACGCTCCTTTAGGAGAAGTTCCACTTAATAAGCCACTTTCCACTAATGGCATATATTTAAAGTCTTCGGGTATATTATATGACTCTAAGATTGGTTTTATAATTGGGAACCATTTTTTAGCTTTATCATGTAAAATTCTGGTCTGCAGATTATTATAGTGATAAGTTGCTAATATCCGCTTCATTTGCTTCTTTACCTTTGCATCATCTGCTGGTAAACGCTCATTAGAAAAGTGAAGTGATTCGTAATAAACATCATTTACCACTTTTTTCTCTTCTATTTTTGCTTTAGTGGGCTTAGGGTGCTCAAATGGAATTTGGTAAATAAATAGCTCAGCCCCAATAAACATGATGAGTAATAACATTGATGTTATTATGTGTTTCTTTATCATAATCCTTCCCTTCGTTTGCTTTAAATAAGAAAAACGTTGCAAAGGTATTAAAAAATATTGAAAATTTCTAATCTTTTTAATATTGTAATCTAATCTAAGTCTATTCAAATCAATGTTAGGGGCGATATGATAAAATGGGGAAGGTGATTTTATTGGTTTCTTATTAAAATAAGGTTTGTTTTTCGAGTTGTTTTTACAACTTCGCACCGTTGATATAAAGTAATAGCTAGACGAATAATGAGCGTGAAATCTATTTTAACCAATTTGCTTTTGGTACTAACCATGTTGGGCATAGCAGGAAGTAAATCAATTGCACAAGAACACACTTTTGTTTTAAGTGGTACAATAGCAGATGAAACTGGTTTTCCAATGTCCAAAGTTAGTGTGGATATCAAAGAGCTTAAAAAGATAACGGAAACCAATATGGAAGGAAAGTATCTAATACAGGACATCAAGCCGGGGATTTATACATTAAATATTTCGCACATTGGCACAAAAAAACAAACTCACTCGATCTCGATGTATCAACATGAAGTAGTAGATTTTGTTTTGGTGAATGATGCAAAAAAACTTTCTGAAGTGGTAGTAAAGGCATCCCCAGCGATGAATAGATACTCAATGGATGTTTTTAAGGTAGCTACTAGGTCGATGGAATTACCTCAAAGTGCTGCCGTAATTGGATGTGATGTGTTGGAGCAGCAGCAGTCGTTACGGCTGAGTGATGTGGTTAAAAATGTCAATGGTGGTTCTCTAGGATCTACAAAAGGCAGTATGAGGGAAGTATTTTATTTTAGAGGTTATCCACTTTCTTGTGATAATATGTTCAAAAATGGATCAAGAGCGATGCCATGTGCTATGCCTGAAGTAAGTTCTCTTGAAAAAGTAGAATTTCTGAAGGGGAGTGCGGCCGTTCTTTACGGAAGTAGTGCTCCTGGTGGTATTATTAATTTGGTTACTAAGCAACCCAAATTTGAACATAGATTAGAAGTGGCTATACGCACAGGGAGTAACGATCTGTATAAACCCATGGTTGATATTTGTGGACCAATAAACTCATCCATTGCTTATCGTATCAATGGATCTTATGAGTCTGCTCAAAGCTTTCGACAAAATGTTGGCTCCAAGCGATACTACATCAATCCTTCATTATTATTCAAATTGGGAATAAAAACAGAGCTCTTGGTTCAAGGAGATTATTTGCAGGATAAGTTTACTCCCGATTATGGTACGGGAGCAATAAATAATGTTATTGTGGATTTGCCTCGCTCCACTTTTTTAGGAGCTCCTTGGGCTCATGCGAGTACGCAGCAAGCAACAGCATCAATAGCTATTAAGCATTATTTTGATGGAGTATGGCAGTTGGGTGCAGATGCTTCCTATCATGGATATAAGCGAACCTATCAATCAACGGAAGGAATACAACCTGAAGCTAATGGTGATTGGGAACGAATGCTGGGAAAAGAGAGTACCAATGAATATTATTATGGGGGCCAGATCAATTTTACAGGGAAAATTAGAACCGGTATTTTTGAGCATACTTTACTTCTGGGTAGTGATGTATACAGTTACTTATGTACGAGTTATGGTTATCCAAGCAATGTAAAATATGATAAGATTAACATATTCGATCCTAGTAAATACACTCCGCGTTTAGATATGCCAGTGATTCACCCAACCAATGTGGTGGTTACTCCCACTGATCGGTTCGGTATTTATGCCAATGATCTAGTAGGTATTTCAGAACGTTTGAAGGTTTTGGTGGGGATACGTTGGTCATATCAACGTGTTTTTCCTGCGAAGAGGACTGACTTTAGAACGAGTATTACAGGCTACGAACAGGCACGTTCTGATTATGCATTTTCTCCTCGTTTGGGTTTGGTTTATAAGTTGAGGTCAAATACTTCGTTATTTGTTAGTTATGCCAATTCGTTCAGCATTAATTATGCAAAAGATGTTTATGGAAATGCATTGAAGCCTTCGCTGATAGATCAGTATGAAATAGGTGCCAAAAATGATTTTTTTGAGGGATTGCTGTCAGTTAATTTCACCGTATATCAGATTGTAAACAATGATTTAGCTCAACCAGCTCGGTTTGCACAGGATGGCTTTAGCTTAAATATGAACCCTAATTTCAAGGAATTGGTTGGCCAAACTAAAAGTGATGGTTTTGAGCTGGATTTGTCAAGTCGCCCAATGATGGGTTTAACTATACTCGCAGGCTATAGTTACAATTTCATGCGATTTACTAAAACTTCCAATACGAAGGGCAGCTATATTGTAGGGGATCGTCTACCCAATATGCCTGCATCCACAGCCAATATGAGTGTTTTCTATGAATTCAATGCAAAAAAGTGGAAGGGGGGGCAGTTAGGAGCCTCTTTTAACTATATTGGTGAGCGTATTGCTGGGCGAATTAGAACAATTGCAGTTGATCAGAAGGAGCCACCGTTTGCTGTATCTGATTTTATGACTGTTGATTTATCCATGGGATATACGTACAAGGGATTCACACTGCTAGGCAAAGTTTCTAATATAGGCAATGCACTCAGCTATTATGTTCATGAAAATTATAGTATTAATCCAATCGCTCCGCGTCAATTCTTGACCACTTTGTCCTACAAACTGTAATCGAAAACTCAGGTTAGAAAGACGCACTCTCTTTGTGAATTAAGATATTCGTTTGAATACTAAAATCATATCATCAGGCTGAGACTTAAGTCTTGAATAACGAAGTTGATAGAAAAAGAGCATCATTTATAAAACTTGCCAAAAATACCTAGTGGTAGTTTACATCCGCTTGTTGCTTGCAGATAGAGTTCTCCAGTTTCCAGATTTTGGGCGTTGGAGAACGATGAGCGAATAAGATTTTCTACAATCACAGAAGAGAAGCCCAGGGAATATGTGTTTAGAATCAAAAAGTGCTCGGCGTCTAAAAGCTTCACGACATCATGCATCATCTCTTGTATGCTGTTTTCTAATTTCCATTTCTCACCATTGGGTCCATGACCATAAGCTGGAGGATCAAGAATAATCCCGTTGTATTTTTTCCCGCGCTTGATTTCTCGCTTGACAAATTTAAGTGCATCATCAATCACCCAACGAATGTTGTCTAATTGAGAAAGCACTTGATTTTCATTTGCCCAAGTCACTACTTGCTTGATTGAGTCCACATGGGTAACGTCAGCACCCGCGGCCCGTGCAGCAAGTGACGATCCGCCGGTATAGGCAAACAGATTAAGTACTTTGGGTTGTTGGTTTTTAAATCGTTTTACTTGTTTGGTAATGTAATTCCAGTTGACAGCCTGTTCTGGAAAAATTCCGACATGTTTGAACGAGGTGAGTGCCAGACGAAACTGAATACATACATCCTTGTTTTTATAGGATATTGCCCACCTGTCGGGTATGTTAGATTTTTTTTTGATCCATTCTCCTGAAGTAGCAGAACGACTCCTAAAACGAATATGATGCTTTTGAGTCCACTCTGCTTCAGGTAAACCTTTGTCCCACACTGCTTGTGGCTCTGGACGTATCAAAATGAGCTCACCAAAACGCTCCATTTTTTCAAAATTTCCACAATCAATTAATTCGTAATCGTCAAAATGTTGTGGACTTAAAAGATGAATCATATTGAATGGATAAGTTGATAAATGCTCCTCCTCTTAGGTCTTGAGCCTTTAGCTTTTAGAAATGGAGAAGGCTTAAGTGAGAATTATTTTAGTAGCTTTTTCATGAATTTGCTGGCAAACACAAATTCATTTAATTCTTGATTATTCGTGGAGGTAATTTCCTTATTGGAGCCTTCCCACCATTTTGTACCCTGATGTAAAAAGATGATGTGTTCGCCAATACCCATCACTGAATTCATATCGTGTGTCACAACGATGGTCGTTGTTTTGTACTCTTCGGTAATCTCTTGAATAAGATTGTCAATAACAATAGAAGTTTTAGGATCAAGACCTGAATTAGGTTCATCACAAAACAAGTATTTAGGATTCATTGCGATTGCACGTGCAATGCCTACGCGTTTTTTCATCCCGCCAGAAAGTTCGGATGTGAGTAACTTATTATTTCCTGCTAAGTTTACTCGTTCTAAACAAAAATTTACTCGTTCTAGCTTTTCTGCCTCACTTTGTTGAGTAAACATATTGAGGGGGAACATGATGTTCTCTTCTACATTCATTGAATCAAACAAAGCAGACCCTTGAAACAGCATGCCAATCTCCGTACGAACATGAATTCGCTCTTCAAAATTCATGGAAGTGAAATTACGGCCATCGTAATAAACAGCGCCTGAATCAGGTTCATGTAATCCTACCATGCATTTTAATAGGGTCGTTTTTCCGGATCCGGATCCTCCAATAACGAGGTTGGTAATCCCTTCTTTAAATTCGGCAGAAATGCCCTTCAGAATAGTACGATCACCAAACGTTTTCTGAATATTTTTGACCTTGATCATAACAACAGTTGGGCAACAATATAGTCCGCAAATAAGATCATAATACAACTAATAACGACAGCTTTTGTACTCGATTGGCCAACTTCTAGAGCCCCTCCATCTGTATAAAACCCCTGATAAGCCGCAACCGACGTAATAATAAAGGCGAAAATTATGGACTTAATCATGGATACTGTGAAGGTAAAAGGGACAAAGTCTGTAGTTAGCCCCTCGATGAAGCTTTGTGTTGTTACTGCTCCTGAAATGGTTCCGGCTAAATAACCTCCAAAGATGCTTAAGGCGATCGATATAGTAACCAATAGCGGAATCATCGTTACCGCGCCTATTATTTTGGGAAGAATAAGATATCCGGGGGAGTTGATACCCATAATCTCGAGGGCATCTATTTGCTCGGTTACTCGCATGGTACCTATTTGTGACGCTACACTAGATCCTATTTTACCTGCAAGTACGATGGCTGAGATAGTTGGACTGAGCTCTAAAATGGATGAATCACGAACAATACCACCGATTACTGATCTGGGAATAAGATCGCTAACGAGTTGAAAAGCAGTTTGTACTGTAGTAACTGCTCCTAGGAATATAGAAATAATACAAATGATCCCCAATGAACCAATGCCCATATTATCCATCTCTTTGAGAATTTCCTTACGATAAATGTTCCACCGTTCTGGTTTTCGGAAAACAGCTTTTAGAAGTAAAATATACTTACCTAATGAATACAACATCATTAAAATTGATTGGATAAATCTCTAGATCACAAAATTATAATATAAAATTATGATCTGTCCTCATCTTGGTTAAAATAATATAAATTATTACGAAGTGTTTTCTAAATGATATAAGAGGGTAGCTATTTATAAATAGCTTTGACACCATGAATGCTTTAATAACAGGTGCTAGTAAAGGAATTGGTAAAGCAATAGCCCAACAACTTGCTGCCAATCATTATAATTTAGCACTATGTGCTCGTAATTTGTCCGATCTGGAAATATTGAGTGCAGAGCTAGGTGCACAGTTTCCACATATAAAAATCTACACGATCGCAAAAGACTGTGAAAAACAAGAGGATGTGAAAGATCTAGCTAATCTTGTGAACCAATATTTCCCTATTCTCAATGTTTTGATCAATAATGTAGGATTATATATACCAATTAATCTATTGGATGAGGAGGAGAATACATTTAGCCGACAAATGCAAGTTAATGTGCATGTTGCCCATTATCTGAGCACTTTTTTCGGTAAGAAAATGAGACAAATGAAAAATGGTCATATTTTTAATATATGTTCCATCGCCAGTGTAAAGCCTTTTGTGAACTCAGGTTCTTACTGTGTATCTAAATATGCATTGCTGGGTTTGACAAAAGTGTTGAGAGAAGAATTGATGGGGCACAATGTACGAGTTACAGCCATTTTGCCTGGAGCAACATTAACAGACTCCTGGTTTGGAACCGATTTACCTAAAAATCGATTTATTGCTCCAGAGGATGTCGCATCTGCCATTATCAATTGCTTAAAAATGACAGAGGGTGCTAATGTAGATGAGATTGTGATCAGGCCGTTAAAAGGTAATATTTGAGCAATAAAAATTACTTGGCAGGTGATATTTGCTCTATTTGGATTAAGTGATCTTAAAAAATAATGAATACAGGGCAATATGAAGATCGGCAATGGTTTAGGTGTTTGTAAGACACTTACTGACGTGTTGCAAGTTCAATTAATTTTTATTCTATTTGATAAACTAAACTAATTCAACATATTATGAAAAAGATACTGCAAAGAAATGACCAGAATAAGATATTAGCTGGTGTTTGTGCTGGGCTAGCGGATTATTTCTCTGTCGATGTAAGCTGGGTACGCATCTTCTTTTTACTAGCTCTTGTTGCTGGATGTTCAGGAGGACTTATTTATGTTATACTGTGGATAGCAGTACCAATGGACCCTGTTGGCTCAGCCAAGATAGATTCAGTAGCAGACAAACACCTAGAGACCGAATCTTTTTCTCAGCATGGGTTCACCAAAGAAAAACATAAACGTGGACGAATTGTGTTTGGAGTTTTTTTAATTGCATTGGGTATTTTTTTTCTGTTAGATGAATTTGATATCATACCATATTGGCTTGATTTAGGAAAGTTATGGCCTCTAATCATTATCGTTCCAGGTATTTTAATGATTACGAGATCTGGAAGAAAGAATTGTCGCAATAAGGATGATCAGGAGGTATCTAAAGATGAGTCACAAACTGGTTTAGATTAAAAAGATTGGAGGCTTAATATGAAAACAGGCAAAATAATATGGGGACTGGTTTTCGTTTCAATAGGCTCGGCATTGCTACTTAGTAATCTGGGGATAATTTACTTTCATTGGAGATCTATTTGGCAGTTTTGGCCTGTCATTTTTGTTTTAATGGGTGTCAATATGCTATTTAGTCGGTCAAATTCAGTGGTTGGGATCGTGCTAGCAATTAGTATTCTGATTTCTGTTTTAGTGTGCATAGGTTATAAAGGGGCTCGTGTTAATAAAGATTTTAGCCATCGATCTAACAATGAACAGGAAAATTCTCCAATCGATGGCTCTGAAGATGTATTTTCAGAACCATATCTTTCCAAGACAGATAAAGCCCAGCTTAATATTAATGGGGGAGCGGCCAGCTATTATCTGGCTGATACAACGAATAATTTGTTTGATGCGGCTATTGAGCAAGGTTATGGTAATTATATACTCGAGAAAACAAGTAGAAACTCGACTGAGATTCTGAATTTCCGGATGCGGAGCGACGAGGATGGGTGGGGCACTAATCACTCAAATGATGTTAAGTTAAAGCTGAATAGAAACCCTTTTTGGGATATTTACGTAGAAGTGGGAGCCGGAAAGACAGATTTTGATTTAAGAAAATTTAAAGTAGAAAAACTTACACTTAAAGGAGGAGCTGCATCCTTCAATGTCAAGCTAGGAATATCCCAGTCTTCAAGTAGTATCAATGTGGATGCGGGTGTTGCTAAAGTAGACATTCAAGTTCCATTGACGAGCGCATGTCGAATTCATTTAGACAATGGTTTATTTTCTAAAAAACTTATAGGCTTTACAAAACAAAAGGATGGGACTTATGTTTCCGATCAGTATTCAACTCAGACACCTCAAAAGATTGATATCAATCTAAGGGGAGGACTTGCAAAGTTCGAGGTAAGCAGATACTAAAAGTGCTACTAGGCGCTAGTAAATAGGCTTTTAGTTTTTTGGCCCAGCTTGCTTTTGTTTTTGGCGTTCTTCTTTTCTTTTCGTCCCAATAATCATTTTAATAAGCTTGAGATCTCCGAAGCCATCAAACTCTCGTGTGTAGATTAATCCTAAAGCACTAATGTTTTGTGTGTTTGTTGGATCTACAATACTTATTTGGGGCGGTTTATTCGATGCAGTAGCAGCGAAGCTACCATCTTTTTTAATTAAATAACGTATATCTCCAGCAAGGGCTGAAGTTGCTGTCGTGCTTGTTTGTATGTCGCCTGCTCTGTCAGTATACATGCCTGTAATAATGAGGCGATCATTCCACAAGCGAAGCGAAGCAGAATAGTCTTCTGATGGTCGAATGTTAAAATCTACGAATTGTAGATTTAATGTATTTGCAAGTATATCTGTTGCTTTATTGATGGCAGCTTCCGTCGCTATTTTACCTCCTGCAGTTCCAGCATTAGATCTATTGGGATCGTTTGCCTGATTGGTTGTTCCTCCAGATAATGCAATAAAACTTCGTTGAACAATCAGACTAAATGCTTGTTGAGTAGTATTGTTAATATCGGAGAGATAGCTCTGAAGATCATCACTTACATAAGAGTCATTAGGAAAATTAATTTGAAATGAAATATCTGGTTTAAGCAAATATCCATTTAGATTCATCACAGCCTCAGCGACGACTCGCTGATCTTTAGGGTCTTTCCCAGCCGCTAGATAGAGGGGTTTTATATTCGCTCGTACACTATAAATAGCACTCAAGGCGATAATTGCACCTGTTGGACTTCCTGTCCATCGTATGGATCCTCCTGGAGTGATTTCAAATATCTTGTTGATAACATTAGCTGCATTGTAGTGAAACTTACCTTGGGTGATCTGATAATTACCAAATATGTTAAAATCGCCAAAGCTATTAATTTTCAGATTCAGGCTGGAATTACCTCGACCAGATAGATTGCCTAATGAGGTGTAAATATTGACTTCTGAGTCGTCAGTCAATTCTAGGTCAAAATTCATGGTTAGTCCATTGTACCGGAATTCTTTCTTGTCAATTAGTGTAGAATCTTTTTTTACAAAGGTGATGAAGTCGTTTTCGCTAACTTTTTCGGATGAGTTCAGAGGAATATTAAAGATGGTTCCAGGCTCTGTTTTTGCATTAATTTTTATAGACATGTTATCTACAGGGCCTTTAAACTCAAAAGTTCCCGTGCCAAAGGCGGAGCCATAATATAATGAGTTATCTTTTTTGGTCGTATTTAGAACCATAAATTGCTTTGCTTTCAGATTGACATTGATGTCTGGATTGTTCAAGCTACTTAAATCAACTGTACCCTCTTTTGCTATCGCCTCATGATTGTATTTATCTTTTAATACAAAGTTTGAAAGATGAATAACATTATCTTTTATCAGTAAGCTATTGGATATATGATAATGAGTTTTTAAATAATTGACGGTGAGGCCTACCCCCTCTAAGTTGAGTGTCCCGTTAATTTGAGGCTTGGATAATTGTCCAGTAACTTTAAGGTTTGCTGACACTTCGCCTGATAGGTTTGAAACAAGGTGAAGTAGGAAGGGTTGCAAAACAATTATAGAACTCTTGTCTAAGTGCACATCTGTATTCAAATCATTCTTGTCCATATTGTATGTTCCTACAATATGAACTGTTTGTCTTCCTTGTTTAGAAATCTCAGCCTTCACTGCGATTAATTTGTTCACATTATCTAGACCTGTTTCTAGAAAAAGGTTACCAAGATAGACTCCATTACATGCTATGGAGTCTATCTTTAGATTACTCTGCAAATTTGGCTGGTTTTTGAGATTGGATAATCGAGCTTCCCCATTTAACTCTCCTGATAGATAAATCCCTTCTCCTTTAGTTAAAGGAGTAAGACTCTTTAGCTGGAATTTTTTAAAACCAATAACTAGCTCATCACTCGGATCAGAAGATATAATGCCTTGTACTGTTACTAATTGATTATTAAAGGATAGTCCTAAATTATTGACAATTGCTTTTCCTTTATCAAAATTGAAGTAAACCTTTTCCTGAATTTTCCAGGTTTCATGGTTGATAATTACATCTGATGGGAGTAAGCTTAACTTTACTTTTGAATCAGTATCAGTGTTTGTATTGAACTCTACCAACCCATTTAAGTCCAATTGGTTCGTAGCATTTTTATCTGATAGTTTAATATTAAAATTTAAACTGTCGTTACGCAAAGTGTTCGCAATGTTTATATTCTTGACAAATAGGCTGTCTGTAAAATCCACTCGGTCAGAAGTGACGAATATTGCGAGCTCACTAGGGCTTGTGTTTTGGTCAATGATTAAGTTATTTATTTTGATTCTATTGTATTGAATAAGCTTAGAATAGGCACTTAATATTGCAACATTGTTCACAGAAGAAAACTTACCATTTAAAGTAGCTCCATATGGGATTTTAATGTTAGGCGCAAAAAAAATACGGACAGGTTCAAAGTTTTTCAATCTTAGAGCAAGGTCAAAATTCTGTGGCTTAGAGCTGACTGTTTTTGTTTGTAGAGAAGGAATATATTTTTTGACAACTGAGATAAAATAAGATGGTAATGTATTTAGATCGTAAGCTCCATTAATACTGGCATCTAGGATATCTGATCTAATAGAGAGTGAGCGATTATTACCAGTTCCTGTGGCTATTAATGCAATAGAATCGATAACCATAGCTTGCCTTGAGTTGGTCAATGTGGCTTTATATACGCCTAAAGCTCCTTGAATATTATCCAAGTTAGTCCCTGAGAAATTGGTCTTTAGCTTAGCGCTTATGCTAATGGTATCCTTTGAGAAGTTTAGTTCTTTCAAGTTTGCATCTTGAATGGTAGCGTTGAAGTCAAATATGGGTAATTGAGGATTCAAGTTTACTTTACCAGAGAAGGATAATTTTAAATTTTTATCATCAATATGTAGCTGGCCCAGAAACTCTTTGTTCTCATAGTTACCATCTAAGATTATATTGTAATATCTATATCCATTGAAATCCAAATAGGCAATCTGCCCCTTCGCTTTTTCGCGTAGATGAGCAAGACTAAATCCTTGTCCCGTTACATTTGCTACTGCTGAAATACGCCCTAGTTTATCTTGATCAAGTAGATTGCCTAAATCAAAATCATATACCTTGATGACACCTGAGTAGCTAGGTTCTCCTTTAGTATCAATTTTCATATTCACATCGGAAGCAATGCGACCTAATTTGGTTTTAAATTCACCAAAAGCAATAAAATCATTGATAAATCCAGTGAATCTTCCTTTAAAATTGATATCACCAAATTTATTTACAATAGGAGGAACAAGCTTATCTTTTTTGCCTGTAATTTTTTCAATGATATAATCGAGATCTTGTTTATTAACAAAAGCTTGATTTAGATTGAGGTCTAAAAAAGCTTCTTTCAATACAGGAAGTCCTTTTATATCAAAATCACCTTTTAAATAGGTTGTTTTACCTGTTTTAATTGATAGCGCTTTTGCTTGGAGATCATTTACTTTACCTTTTGCGCTTCCACTCAGCTGAATATCAACATCTACCTTACTTAGTTCTGGAACAAAATAGGCGATATCGCGAGCGTAAATATGTGTATTCTTAAAATGTGCGTTCATGTACACCTTGCTCACAAATGAATCAAAGTCTTTAAATGAATCATATTTCATTAAAAAGTAATTCCCCATTCTGGTTTGATTGGTCTCGAGCAACAAATTTTTAAATTCCATCTGGTTTTTATCTATTGTAGTCAATGCGCTCAGATTTTTAAGATAAAAACCGCTTTTTTCACGGAAGGTCAAATTGCTTAATTGAGCTTTTGCAAGATGATTTTTTGTTTCTAAGTCGGAGATACTTACACTTAAATGGCTTAATGAGATATCCTCAAAGTTAATTCCATTGGTTTTGGATGTGTCGCTAAAATTTTTGTACTTGAAGGCGATATTGTTTAAAATAATTCTATTAAAAAAAACATTGAATGGCTCTGACGTTTTTTTTGTTCCACTATTAAAGTAATTGATGATGAAAGCGAGATTGGTTGTTTGGTCTTTATATTTCTTGAGATATATCTTACTGCCTTCTAGGTATATTTTGTTTATTAAAACTTTTCGTTTTTCGATAGACAAGGATTTTATATCAACAGTAAGTTGGGGGGAGTATAATAAGGTGTCTTTACTCAAATCTTGGACATAAAATCCTTCTAGAACCAATGATTTGAACGGCTTGATGTATAAGCCTTTGATTTCGACACGTGTGTGTAGTTGCGAAGAAAGATATTGTGCTGCTCTTTGGGCAAAAAAAGTTTGTACAGCCTTAAATTGTAAAGCAAATAGCAAGCAGGCTATCAACACGATTAGTGTAGCCAACGTTCCAAGCGCTATTTTAATTACTTTTTTGATACTTTTATCCTTTAATTATTAACTCCTTTTAAATAAAAGATACAATTGCCCATAATTTTAGGAATAGAATCCTCTTGTGATGATACCTCCGCCGCAGTGTGTATAGATGGTAAAATATGTTCAAATAGTATAGCTAGTCAAGCTATTCATCAATATTATGGTGGTGTTGTACCGGAGCTTGCATCACGCGCTCATCAACAAAATATAATCCCAACCGTACAACGAGCAATTGATATTGCTAATATACGCAAAAATGACGTAAATGCCGTCGCTTTCACGCGTGGACCAGGTTTATTAGGCTCTCTTTTGGTAGGAACCTGCTTTGCTAAAGCGTTTGCTTTAGCAAAGCAAATCCCTCTAATTGAAGTGAATCATATGCAGGCACATATTTTAGCTCATTTTATTGACGATCCCAAGCCCCAATTTCCATTTATTTGCTTGACAGTTTCTGGAGGGCATACACAAATTGTATTGGTTAAAGATTACTTCGACTTAGAGACTATAGGCCAGACTTTGGATGATGCCGCAGGAGAAGCCTTTGATAAAACGGCTAAAATATTGGGCTTGCCTTATCCTGGTGGACCACTTATTGACAAGTATGCACAACAAGGAGATCCATATGCTTTTCATTTCCCAGAGCCTAGAATACCTTCCTTAGACTTTAGTTTTAGTGGCCTAAAAACAGCGATTTTGTATTTTATGAGGGATCAGCTCAAGCAAGATGCTGACTTTTTGACGAATCATCTGTTCGACATTTGTGCATCTGTACAAAAGCGTATTGTGACTATTCTAATTGCTAAACTAAAACTAGCTGCTCAGCAATATGGAATAAAAAATATTGCAATTGCGGGAGGGGTTTCTGCTAATTCAGGACTTCGAAAAGATTTAGTGGATGCTGCGCAGGAAAATGACTGGAATATATTCATTCCCAAATTTGAATATTGTACAGATAATGCCGCCATGATTGCGATGACGGCTTATTATAAATTTTTGAAAAAAGACTTTGTTGGACAGGATGTATCACCTTCCCCCAGAATGAGATGGTAGATGATTTGTTCACCCATGAAAATAGATTAGTGTCGGCAAGTTCAATTAGTAAATGCAACAAAAGCACCTAAAACTACAAAAGCAATTGG
>CALLKE010000255.1 GCA_938008555.1 uncultured Pedobacter sp. | reverse complement strand
GACTGCCCAAATATAGGGGGACATCAAGTCCATGGCGAACTGCTAAATAGCTACGGCAACCAGACTCGACCTGTCCTAAGCTGAGAACCTGACCCGCCTGTACATGAATGGGTTGCCAAAAGGCAACAGTTTCATCATCTAATTGGGCAGGACAAGGTGCACCAGTGAGCGCAATCACACTATCTTGATGGAACTTCAGACTTGGCCCTTGTAAGGTAAATTCGAAACCAGCCGCACTAGCATCATTTCCTACAATTTGATTGGCCAATTGGAACGCATAGTCATCCATTGGACCTGAAGGTGGCACACCGATATCCCAGTAGCCGATACGTCCTGGAAAGTCTTGAATTGAGCTTTGCGTACCAGCCTGTAAAACTTCAATCACATTTGGCACGTAGTCAAAGTCATCCAACAGACGTGTCCAGATTTGCATTTGTGCGAAGCGTTCATCAGAGATCACGCTATGCGCATAGTCCAAGTTGGTGCTGATGCCATTTAAGCGTGTTTGGGTTAACACACTTTTTAGTTGGTCAATGGCTTGTTCACGCGTATCCGCATGTACGATAATTTTGGCAATCATCGGGTCAAAATATTGCGAAATTTCTGTTCCTGTGGAGACCCAAGTATCGACGCGACAGTGTTCTGGAAATGAAACCTCGGTCAGGACACCAGGGCTGGGTTGGAAGTTCTTAACAGGATCTTCTGCATAAATCCGTACTTCAATTGCCGCACCTTGCGGTTGGATGTTGCTGAGCGCTGTCCAATCCAAGACATCACCTGCCGCCACTTTAAGCATGCATTCAATCAGGTCTAAGCCCGTCACCATTTCAGTAACAGGGTGCTCTACTTGTAGACGGGTATTGACTTCAAGGAAGTAAAACTCATCTCGTGCAGCATCATAAATAAACTCAACTGTACCTGCACTGCGGTAATTGACCGATTTGCCGAGTTCAACTGCTGCTTGGTGAAGTTTTTGGCGTGTAGCTTCGGGAAGGTGAGCCGCAGGGGTTTCCTCCACCACTTTTTGGTTACGACGTTGCAGTGAGCAATCTCGTTCACCCAGTGCAACCACTTGACCTTGACCATCACCAAAGATCTGAACTTCGACATGGCGCGCGCGGTCAACAAAACGCTCTAAAAACACGCCTGAATCTTTGAAAAATTGTGCGCCTAAGCGTTTGACACTTTCATAAGCTTCAACCAATGTCTGTTCATCATCACAGCGTGTGAGGCCAATCCCTCCGCCACCTGCGGTACTTTTTAACATGATGGGATAACCAATTTCTGTAGCTGCAGAAATTGCTTCATCTAAGCTTTCAAGTAAGCCTGTACCCGGTGTCATGGGAACCTGAGCTGCAGCGGCAAGCTCACGTGCACGGTGTTTCAGGCCAAACTCTAAAATTTGTGTCGCTGTGGGGCCCATAAAAGCAATATTATTTTTTTCACAAGCCTCTGCAAATTCAGCACTTTCTGATAAGAAGCCAACTCCCAAGCCATACATTCTAAAGACTCTACTTGTCGAAAGCCCAACTAATGGTACCAGGCAGCCGTTAAGCCTGAATACCAAGGGCGCTTCGACCAAGAATAGCAAGCCTGAGCAGGAACCTTTCGTTCTTAAGAAGAGCAGCAACAATAGCCTTATTATGCAGGAGACAGCCTCCACTCCTTTCAAAATAAGCAAGTCTCTTAAGAACAGTCAGCAATCTGTAGCTAAGTCGGTCAATTTCTTCGGCAGACCTCCTAGTGTTTCTCCTCAAGGAGACACACAAACTAAAGATAAGGACACAAACAAGAGTAGTTCCACCAAAGATACTCTTAACAGTGTCCAGCCTGCAGAAGAGAAAGCGATTGATCTCTTTGAGATCGCCGATGTTAAGAAGTCTAAATTAACCGTTAAGATGTCTGACGAGCATCACCGACGAGGCCATTCTTTGAATGGATCTCTCCCAGTGGCAAAATCGCTTATCCCAAAGCAGGGTAGCCATGTGTATTTCAACTACAAAGGCTTGAAGGGACTGCACAAAAAGGAGCCTCACGAACTAGGTCTCTTTGGCAGTCACCTGAAGCTACATCACGATATTTTTCATGATATGTGCAGAGATACTTTCCCTGCCCATCAAATTCGAACTGATGTCAAGGGTATTAGACAAGAGAAACCACTAGTGTTGGTACTCGATCTAGATGAAACTCTTGTTCACTGCTGTAACTTCGATAGCCCTACCGAAAGACAAAATTATCAACACGTCTTAAACTACAAGAATGACAAAGGCCAAATCGTGTCAGCCAAGATGACGATGCGACCGGGAGCAAAGGAGTTCCTCAAGGTAGTTAGTCGTCATTATGACTTGGTTGTGTACACGGCTTCAGAGAGCACTTATGCACAAGCAGTGGTGGATTGGTTAGATCCCTCTGCAACCTTAATCAAAGCAATCTTCAGCAGAGAGCATTGCTTGAAAACCGGCGGGGGAGTCACTGTGAAGTACCTACCTCACATTTTGGGCCATAAGCAATCCTCAAAGGCCCTACTTGTCGATAACTCCCCCCAGTGCTTGGCACTTCAACCTTGCCAGTCAATACCTATTCTACCTTTTACATACGATGCTAACGATTCGGAACTTGAAAAGCTATCAAATTTGTTAGTACATGCTGCGCTCGAACAGGCGGAACCCATGAGGTTCGTGAATAACTATTTCTGTCTCGAGCACTTTATCAAATACAGTAACTATAAAGACCTTATCCAACACCTTTCCAATTAAGTGCTGAATCACCACAAGTCTAGTCTGTACTAAAATCATATTTATCAGTAGCTACCAATAGAATCTAAACAGTACGCAATGAAATCTGTGTCAATAAAAGTCTCCACGCCGCAATACGCAGAACCACTCTGTGACATCGTCCCTAATACTATCTTTCTAAATATCCTGCACACAGATTAATAACTTATTCAGTTAGATACAAAGACTACCAATACTCTTGAAAATAAATGCTTTAGGGGTTTGGGGTTTGGGGTTTGGGGTTTGGGGTTTGGGGTTTGGGGTTT
>CALLKE010000254.1 GCA_938008555.1 uncultured Pedobacter sp. | reverse complement strand
TTCCCTACACGACGCTCTTCCGATCTGGATGTGAGTGACGCAGGCAGAGAGATTGCTGATATCGGGTTGAGCCGTCGGCAGGGGGCCGTGAATGTTTGCTCTGGGATGCCGATTACGATTAGAGCTTTGGCTGAGCGGATTGCTGATGAATATGGGCGACGGGACCTACTGGGTTTTGGCATGCGAGCGGATAACGATGTTGATCCTCCTTTTGTGGTTGGAATAAGAAACGACTTATGATGGAAAACTCTATTAATCGTCATCGTGTACTTTACCAGCAGCGGCAACTACCGACTTTTCAGAATCGCATGTATGACACACGCCAGAGTGCGTTGACATGCCCGAAGGGTGACGTAGTGCTAGTGGAGGACCTAGAAACTGGCCTGATTTATAATGCTGCCTTCAATCCTACGCTCATGATCTATGATGAACATTATCAGAATGAGCAGGCACATAGCCCGCGGTTCCAGACGCATTTGGATACTGTCGCCGAAATTGTGGTGCGCGATCTGGGTAAAGAGAGGCTGGTTGAAGTGGGGTGTGGCAAAGGGTATTTTTTAGAGTTGCTTAGGCAAAAGGGTATTGATGTAACGGGATTTGATCCGACCTACGAAGGCAACAATCTAGATATCAAGAAGCATTATTTCCAGCAGAACGTTGGGATTCAGGGCAAAGGAATTATCTTGCGCCATGTGCTTGAACATGTCCAGGATCCGTTCTCCTTCTTGATGCAGATTTGTCAGGCAAATGGCGGTCGTGGGCGGATCTACATCGAAGTGCCTTGCTTCGATTGGATTTGCGAACATCGTGCTTGGTTCGATGTTTTCTATGAGCACGTGAATTATTTCAGGTTATCCGATTTCAAGCGCATGTTTGGTCAGGTGATCGAGAGCGGCAAACTGTTTGGAGGACAGTATATCTATGTTGTCGCTGAATTGGCCTCTCTGCGCGCACCAATCTATCATGTGGAACATGCGCTGGTGTTTCCGACGAATTTTTCTGAGCGGATTTCTATAGACGACTCGCAGGGCCATCCTGCTGCTGTTTGGGGTGGTGCCTCCAAGGGCTTGATCTTTACGCTGCTAAAAGAGCGTACAGGACAGTCTGTTCAAGCCGTGATCGATATCAATCCGGCCAAGCAAGGAAAGTACTTGGCGGCAACCGGTGTGCAAGTGTGTTCGCCCGAAAAAGCACTGCTCGAACTGCCGCCTGGCTCTGTGATCTATGTGGTCAACTCCAATTATCTAGATGAAATCAAAGCAATGTCCAACAATGCGTATCAGTATGTCGAGGTCGATAATGACAGAGTTTGAATCTGAAATGTCACGGCGTATTGCCGACGCCGCTGCAGATGAGAATCTACACGCTGCAACCACCCAATTTATGCGCGCAAGCATCGCATCCAAATATTCCTATAATTTCTCGTGGCTTGGCCGCCCGATCATTCAGTATCCGCAAGACATGGTTGCTATGCAGGAGTTGATCTGGGCAGTCAAGCCGGATCTGATCATCGAGACAGGTATTGCACATGGCGGCTCGCTGATTCTGAGTGCCTCCATGTTGGCGTTGCTAGATGTGTGTGATGCCATCGAAACGGGCTCAACGCTGGACCCGAAAAGATCAGCTCGGAAGGTGCTGGCGGTTGATATTGATATACGCAGCCATAACCGAGAAGCAATCGAGATTCACCCTATGGCTTCTCGTGTGCAGATGATCCAGGGATCAAGTATTGACGAAGCTGTCCTCGATCAGGTGCGCACGGTTGCAGGGGGCTATAAGCGTGTGCTGGTGTGTCTTGATAGTAACCATACGCATTCGCATGTATTAGCAGAGTTGCAAGCCTACGCGCCGCTGGTGACGCCTGGAAGCTACTGCGTGGTGTTTGACACGATTGTTGAGGACTTGCCTAATGAACTTTCTTTTGGCCGCCCTTGGGGGCCGGGCGGGAATCCAAAGACGGCGGCGTTGGAATACCTGAAAGAACACCCAGAGTTTGAGATTGATCAAGGTATTCATGATAAATTGCAAATTACTGTAGCTCCTAGCGGATTCCTAAAACGCTCACTTAAATAATTCTTAAAACATGACCTCTTAAGATGAAAATTGATTTTCTGTGAGATAAAAATTGGCTAGTATTATATTGAATCATCAGCTTAATTGCGACCGTCGTAGAGATGAGCTATTTGACGGACAGTTGTTAGTTTACACGAGGCGTAGTTCGACAGAGGCGCTTGCTAATCATGCAATCGAGATGATTTCTGAAGTTTTAGCGCCAGATCCAGAAAAGGCGCAGTTTTCACTGGATGTCAATGCTTTTGTCAAAATTGTGGGTTCTTTGAAATCTCGTTTTACAAATGATTTGACAACAAAGAAATTAGTGCGAGATATTTTGGACGATTTTGGTTGTGATCTGGATAAGACGTATTTTGATGTGCCGAGACTACGGGTTGTTCCTCATGGAGGCTATCTTTCATCCGGAGTGAGTTATGCTTATAAGGCTCACCGCGATACTTGGTATTCCAGCCCCGCTTGTCAGGTTAATTGGTGGATGCCTGTCTTTGACGTAACAAGTAGTCGCGCCATGTCGTTTTTCCCAGAATATTGGGATCGTCCTGTCAAAAATAGCTCAGCTGGATTTGATTATGGAGAGTGGCTTCAAGTCGGGCGTACTCAGGCATCTAGTCAAATAAAATATGATGCCAGGAATCATCCACTTCCTTTGGAGGAGATAGGAGGAGTTAGCAGTGAGCTGAGAATTGCTGGCACAAAAGGCGATATTATTCTGTTCTCTGCAGGATACTTGCATGCTACTGCGCCAAATGTATCTGGGTCGACACGATTTAGTGTGGATTTCAGAACTTTTAATACTTCTGATCTTCAATCGTCGCGTGGTTGTAAAAATATAGATAATAAATCAACTGGTAGCACTATCAGTGATTTTTTTCGTGCTTCCGACTTTAGCAAGTGTGATTTATAGGTCTAGTTGCTAGGTGTTTAATTTTATTTGGTAATAATCATTACGAAAAGATAAAAATGGACGATCTAAATTCAAAGAATGAATTGTCACCGACAATGCATGATCCTGTTACTCAAGCAGCATTTGATTATTCTTCTCGTGTTGCGCTGGAGGAGTATTTTAATAATGGTCAGGGCTCTTCTGTTGAAAAACTGGAAAATTTTGCTAAATACGTTCCAAGACAGAACATCGCGCGTTTCATGGCTCGTTATGAGTTGTTTAAATTGATTCAAAACATTCAGGGATCGGTTGTCGAGTGTGGGGTTCTGTTTGGTGGCGGACTCATGAGTTTTGCAAAACTTAGCACGATTCTTGAACCATATAATTTTCAGCGGAAAATAATTGGATTTGATACATTTTCAGGATTTCCGTCTATTGCTGAAGAAGATATTCTCGGATTGCCAGATCGCAAATCCGCGCACCTAAAAGAAAGTGGTTTCTCTGCTATTGGGGCATTTGAAGATATCCAGGAATCCGTTAGGATATATGATTTAAGCCGTTATCTTAATCATTTTCAGAAAATTCATTTGGTAAAAGGGGATTTTAATGAAACTTCTAGAAAATTTTTGTCTGATTATCCGCATTTAGTTGTTAGTCTGCTTTATTTGGATTTTGATATTTATCAACCGACAAAAACTGCCTTAGAGCAGTTTTTGCCTAGGATGCCGAAGGGTGCTGTAATTGCTTTTGATGAGTTGAATGAAGAGGCCTTTCCTGGGGAGACTGTTGCGGTAATGGAGATGTTGGATTTGAACTCCATAAGAATTCGTAGATTTGAGTTTGAACCAAGGATATCTTACGCAATAATTGGGGATTGATTTTGATATGTCACACCATCAATAGGTTGGATGGTATTTTGGTGGTGTGATTGATTTTTAACAATTAGTATGTTCAGAGATTGATGATGGCTAAAGGATCTTTCGTTTTTCCGGAGATTCCCGTAACAGCTAAGTTCGCTATATTGTTTCCTACTTTCAGGTGGGGGGCTGAGGTCAAGTCGATTCTTGCTTCTTTTTGTGGTGTTGCTAGGGAAGATGTTGTTGTTCTTGTTGCTGATAATAGCGAGAATCCTGATAAACATCAATTTCTTGCAAAACTAAATGAAATAAATAG
>CALLKE010000253.1 GCA_938008555.1 uncultured Pedobacter sp. | reverse complement strand
AGATAATTCTGGCATTAGTGAATCTCTTTACCATTATACCCAAACATTACGTCACATTTGATTTCTACGTTTAGTTTCAACACATCATTCACCTTCTTCAAAGCATCTCGCAGCAACTTCTCAGTGATTTCCTCACTGCCAATATCCAGCTCAAGTGCTTGATCGTCATGCGACTGTGCAAGCAAACAATACTCAACACCACGCTTTTTAGCCAATTGGTGGCAATGATATAACCAAATATCGAACACATAAGCTGCTGTACCTTGCACAAGAGTAGAAAATCTATCTTTCTCATTACGTAGTGAATACCAAAACTTGTTGATTGGGTTTTGCTGCCAATCTCCAAATGCTGTTTTCTTAACTTTGGTGGAAGAAGCAATCTTGGCAACAGACCAATTAAGTTTGTTATACCCTTCGTGTAGCTTTTTAGCTACTTTCTCAGATACCTTAGCTGTCCTAGCTAGAGTCTTTACTCCTGAGCCATATTGGCAATTGCCCGTTATCGTAATCATTCCATTCTGTCGGATAACAAAACTGTCAAGTGTTGTAGTTAGGCAGAACACATCTGCAGTCCTGCTGGAAATCAACTTAAACCTTTGACATGTTGTATGCTTCCTCCGTTTTTGAAAACGAATGGTACTTGTTCTTTCAGGGCCACGTTGGGTTACATTATATCCACATAAGTATCCAGCAACAACTAAGGCGTCTGCAATGTTGCCCCTATTTTGCTTGAATACCATGTGTTTTTTAAGTTCATTCCCCTTGCTATCTCCATCTGCTAACCAAAAAGCATGTACAAAAGATTTTAGTGAATCTTTGCCCAACTTTAAAACCCAATCCACCCAATCGACATCGTGTTTCTGTTTTCTGCAACCAACAACACGATCAAAAAATGCCCTCATATCCCCCGCATTTAATCTAAAGCTGGTGATAGTGTTTTCATTCATACTGCTTAAAGCATCCTCTTTCCAACGGATATTATTTTTAGATAACACCACTCTAATCTCATCTTGATACTTATGACTAGCTTGAGCAATACTTGCCACAAGTCCCTTTTTCTTTCCACCAGAGCTTGATGTTTTCTCAGAGAGTTCAGACCATTTGTAATATCCATCTGCCAAAATCCAAGCTACGAGGCTGGCCTCATCTGACGAAACACTTCCAGATTCTTTGTTGTTGAATTCAGCAGTGTTAAGTATATTAAAAGTCTGCCCAAGTTCTGAAGTTTGCCGAACACAATCTACAAAAAATTTCTTGTGCTTTTTACAGGTGGCACCAATTTGCTTTAGCACAGAACCATGCCAACGGTGATTTGGTGTAGACTCTGCACTCCAGTTTGTGTGGCCCCACTCTTCAACTTGAGCCTCCTTGTAAAAGTGTGTATGAGTCACCTCACACCACTCATTAAACCCTGTTTGTTTATTGTACCCCATGACAACATCACCAACCAAAATATCAGAACCTCTTAGCCAACCCCTTTTTGTTAATACATCAGTATTATCTAGTGGCAGGCAGGCATAGTTGGTCGATTTTCCAGTGGCACGAATCGCATCCAATGTTTCAAACCTAACATCATCTTTGTCATTATGTTGATCCTTGTTTTTCTTATACCATTTATACCAATCACTATCCTCTTTACTAATCATCCCAGCACTGATAGCAATATCAAGGTGAGGGTCATAATTAGGGTCAAGCTGGGTCTTAACATATTCTGGATCAAAAGGCCATTGGTAGTGGTTTTTGATGAAGTTCTCTACACCGCTCAAATCGCTACCACAAAGAACCCTACCTTCTCTTGCAACAAGTAAACTTCTAAGCTCCGCCCCATAAGGAACACGAGTCGATGGCGTATTACAATATTCCTTGTGCATCTTCCTCAGTGTATTGGTAAAGCCTTGTGCTCGTGCTGTCAACTCACCATTAGTAGCATCACGCAGCCAGCCAGATACAACACTCAATCTGTGATTGAGAATACCCAATCCAGCAATATGCTCAATACCTTGACACTTTGGTATCAAATCTTTTACTGACTGACAAATTTCACCACCTTTAAGATTAATCTGTGGAATCTGTCTTGTTGATCCATCGTCTTCCCTGATAAACTTAAATGTCTCAGGTTCCCAACCTAAACTATCTAACCAAGCTTTCATTTGAACATGGCTTGCAGGATTACCTTCTACATACTCTTTGACCACTTTGATATCCTCTTTGTGTTCAAAAGGTAGTCCCAGAGATTCAGTAAGTTCTTTCCATTTCTCGCCTGTTGACGAAAGCTCTCCGTTCTTTTTATACGGTTTCGCAGGCCGAGATTTTACAGCATAGATAGCCACCTTTGGCATTACTTGTCGTAATGCTTCAGTTTTCTTATCAATCTCAGTCTGAAGATGCTCTTGTAGTTTAAGAGCACTAGGAACATCAATCTTCCACTTATTCCTTTGCTGCATCACTAGGCAATCCATCTTCCACATTAGATAGCCTACAATGCGGTCATAACTACCTTCCTCTTTACCATATAGCTCTTGAAGCCTGCTTACTTGACGCTTCCACAACTTTCTTTGAATCTTGCAGTCTTCCTGTACGCGATGATTATACTCTTCTTGTGTTTGATTTTCCCAATCCTCAATAAGAGGTTTTGGCACACCAAACTCTTCTCCATACTCAGCCAAACCATGACGCATACGAGTTGGCTCCAAATACCAAGACAAAGCCAAACTGTCAATAAGTTTCACTTTACTAACATCATAGCCAAGCAGGATTAATGCCTCCATGTCAAACAACTTACCATTGTGCATGATAAGTGTATGCCCTTGATTCAAGAACTCTTGGAGCCTCTTTCTTTGGGTTCCTTCAAACAACACTGTTTCGCCAGTATCGACCTCAATAGCGCAGAAATTATGCAGTTTTGG
>CALLKE010000252.1 GCA_938008555.1 uncultured Pedobacter sp. | reverse complement strand
TACCAATCAATAAAACGATATAAGTCATAGTTCAGACAATTTTGTTTTCATACTTCTTTAACAATTCTTGATACAACATCCGTTCATTTTCAAAAGCCACTTTTAACGCATGTAGCTCTTGTTTCAGTTTGATATTTTCGGCCATTTGGTTATCCAGGGCAATGATTACTTCACTAAGGCGATTGGTCAGCCGTTCCATATTGTTTAGCTCTACCACTACTTCTTTTTCTTCATTGTCGATTTCGACACCCTTGGTTTCGGCGTTCGTACGCCTGCGGCCCAGAAACCAACCGATTACCCCCGAAGTGCTGACTGCAGCCACAATCCAATTCATCGTGTATTCGATGCTAGAGTTCCACATAGTTTTGTTTTGCTTTCTTTGCCTGCTCAGCGAGCTGGGCGGTGGTTTTGCCAAATGTTTTTTGAAAGTGGGGCATATCTGTTTTGCCTTTCGTCCAGCGGCCGCCCCATTGCCAGCCATGTTTTTCAAACACACGAACACACTCCATCCAATCGGCCAGCCCGTCGCCATCATAATCTTTCAGTGTATCCCAGCTGATGGATTTGCCATCCACTAGTAAGCAGATATCCACAGCCAGGCCATAATTATGATACGATCGCCCGCCTTCCGCCCAAGTCACTATGTTTCCGGGCGTGGTTCGCCCCTGCGCATACAGTGCGGTCTGTTCAGCGATGGTGCGGAAGGTTTGGATGAATCGTACCTGTGCTCTTCCGGTTAAGGAACGGCAGATTTGTAGGTAAATATCCTTTGCCTCGAGGCGTAGCTTGGGATGTAATGTTTCGATCCGGGCGATGGTTATTAGATCCAAAACCATTTTACTTTCCGCTAACAATAGCCCCTAAATACATTTGTTTCTTCGGTATCACCAGGAAATAGTGGCGGAAATTGATCTCATTCTCCTGCATGCGCGGATTGGTTTTGGCTTCGGAGAAATACATCTTGGTTTCGCCGCTGGCTTTGGCGATGTAGGGTGCATAAAAAGCGATGCTGCCTTGCACATCTTTCGCTCCAGGCGTAGTGCCAAAAGCTTTCTTGGTTTTAGCTTCTTGATCATAATAAGGTGCGGCGCCGTATTCGTATACATCAAAACCATACAAACCTGCAATGCGACCACTTTTGTAATCATAGTATTGGGCCGAGAATTTCTGATCTAGTTCCAATAAATCGTGCACATGATCTGGGCAAAGCACTAATCTGCGACCATCCATCGGTACTTCTAGTTGGTCGTAGGCTTTTTTTAATCGGATGATGTCACTTCTAGTGAGTGATTTTCGGCCATCTGTTTCGGGGCCGGTCGTCGTTAATACAGGCGTTTCGGTCGTGTGCTTGGCTGGAGCAATGGCATGCAAAGCTTTCTTGAATTTTTCCTTGGTGATGGCTCCAGCGTGCATATCGCGGGTTACACTCATCCGATCCGATGCGCTGGCATGCAATTCGTCATCGCTGATGATGGTCACTTCGGTTTGGTATTTATCCAGCGACAGACCGATGTCCTCACTCGCTAGTGCCGAAGTGGGTAGTGGGTACGTACTATTATTGATCAGCACTTTGGGTTCCACACCCATATAGGCCATGTGGATCACATTATTGGTTGCATAACGGCTGTAATCGGGCAGCCCATCTAAAAAAGTGGCTGCTTCTAGTGTGGATACTTTGCGGAGGACTTCGCCGGTCCATATTTCTTGTTTGACACTCATTGTCATTTCTGTTTTTTTAATAATTAATAGTGTGGTTCTTTTCGTCTGAATCAGGATCAGATAGATGCTGGGATAAAAAGGATTATGTGGGGCATATGAAAATCGGCATCACGCATCCTCCTTATCTTTTAATCTTTTTTATCCTGATTCAGACAATTAGTAGCGTGGTTCAAATCCATAATGCCCGTAGAATAGTTGATCATACTGCGCTCGATGTTCCCTGCGGAAAGCCTCGAAATCCTGATCGGATAGCTTCATAAGCTTCTCCCAAGTCATGTTTTCTTGTTGCTTAGCGGAACCATCTGCGCGTAAACCCTTCATTAAATCCGACAGACGGGGCCCTTTTTTAGTTATTTCGGTGCTTTTTTTAGTGCTTTTTTTAGCGGTAGATAATGCGGTGATCTTTTTTTCGATCGCATCTAGTCGTGCCAAGATCGAGTCAGCCGCTTCGGGATCGAGCGCCTCTAAAGCCGCTAATTGTTCCAGAATATCTTCTTCGGCGGCCGTTTCAGGTAGGTCGAATGAGTCAAAGGCGTGTTTCATGTTTAATTCTTTTTGGTTGAACAGAGGTAGTATCTGATTCATATTGTCTGTTTGTACGCCGTTTAAGCGTAAGGCATTTCTGTTGCCGGGGATGCCGCAGATGCTTAGTTCTAATAGCTCGCTTCGGGTGACGGTTGGCCTGGTTTGTCCGGGTAACAACACCGATTGATCGGCACTCGTTTCGAGCACATCGATACCCACCGAGCAGGCATTAAGGAAACCACGTTCCGCTTTCTTTTGCACGGCTAGGGCTTGCTCGTCTTCTTGGTCGAAATCGACCTCGAGCGTGATGCTGCCATCCGGTTCATGACGTAAATCTTTACCCTTTCCGATTGGTAAACTGAAGGTGTCATGGTTGTAAAATATCACCGGATTTTTCTCGAAGGATGAAGTGCTCATGCCTGCCGAAAGGATCCGATATCCGTATCTGTTTACTCGTTCGTCGCTGATGATAAATCGCATGTTGGGGTCGTTTGTTGGCACAAATATTTGAAGCGAATTCGAGATAAAAAACTAAGCTTAACATGCTGATAGCAACCCTTCTAAGGTTGTATAGGTTTCTGTTTTTTGTTTGTTTTTGTGCGCACTTTTACAGTCCAATGAGTACGAACAAACACAAGAGAATCCTCGCCCAAGAGCTATTT
>CALLKE010000251.1 GCA_938008555.1 uncultured Pedobacter sp. | reverse complement strand
AATACTTATACCACATATCCTTATCTTTAGTAAGGGATTCTACTTTCTTTTCAAGTTCAATAATACGAGCTTGAGCTGTTTTCAGTTGTGTAGATAGTGCTGGAGCTTTAGCCATTATAGCCCCGCAATCTCAATAGCACCTTGAGTAGTGCGTTCTACTTCATCTTTACTGTCTTTGTAGTAGATAGAGAAGCCACTTTTCAATGCCTTGATATCTTCTTTCTGTTCCTTGCTATCTAGGCCAAGTTTGTCAATTAGAGCTTCAAACAAACCCTTGACATTTTCTTTTTGATTGTCAATCTCTGTAGCATACTCACAATATTCGTCACGGTATGCACGGATAAACTCTTGTTGCTCTGGGGTGTATACTTTAGTCATTTCTTACTTTCTCCTTTGTTAAAAATCAAACTCTTCGTCACCGATGTCATCAGATACAGCGTTTAGTGCATAGTTGTTGCCATCAGCTTCTTGCATTGCATTTTGAAACTTGTCAATGTCAATCCAATTATCCATCCACTTGAGCGGGTTGCTATTGATACGTGTAAACTTAACATGTTCAGATAGCCCAAGTCCATCATATACTGCTTGAGCATTGTAGTGCACCCACTCATTAAGCAGTGTTGGATTTAGTCCTACAATGCTTCGTCCATCACTGAATAGGTATTCACTCCAAGATTCCTCCTGCCTCACTACTTCCTCAATCATTTCTACAATTTCTTGCGAGCATTGCTGCATAGCTAATTTGCCACGAGGTGTTTGCATCTCAATCTGCAATGCTACAGCATCTAGTGCATAATGGCAAGCAATTTCATCCAACATAATCTTCTGAACTTTCTTGCCAATACTTTGGAAATACCCCTGCTCTACTACAGCAAACGTTGCTGCAAAGCTTGCCATGAATTGTAGTCGCTCAAGAATGTAAAGAGCTACCAAGCCTTTAAACACAATGTTGTATGTTTCTTGATCATTCTTACGAATACCTAGTGTATACTCTGCACCTGCTTTTTGCAACTCATCAAACACATTTACAACTTTTACAGCTCGTTGGATAGTCTTATCATTCTGCATTGAAATCTTAAACACTTCGCTTGGGTCTGGAACACATTGCCGCACAATTTCACTATACGAAAGAGCATGAATTACTTCCATATTGCTATTTTCCATCAAGGCAGCCCAGAACTCCGAGTTAGTCACAAATGGGGCGAACAGCGGAGCTACAGCACGAGAAGCTACACTGTCCAATACCCACTGGAAGCTAAGGTTCAGAAGCATCACGTCGTAAATGCTTTTTGGGCAAGACAGCAAATCCATACGGGACTGTTCGTGATTAAACTCTGTCTCCACCCATCGCTGACTTACTTGTTGTTTGTATAAGTCAAACAATTTCTGGTGATTAATATTAACACTGTCGTAAAGCGCCATCTCTTCGCCCATAAACAGGGGATACTGCTTAGTTTTCCAACCTGAATTATTTACATTAAATACTGTCATATTTTCTCCGCTTACTTATAATGTACATCCACCAGCATCACATTTAGATTCTGGTTCTTCTACCCCTGTACTACTATTCACATAGTAGCGAGTCTTTAACCCCATCTTTGTCAGATACAAAAACTGTTCTAGTAAATCTCTGGCAGATATTTTTCTGTCTCCCGCTGTAGCTCCATACTTCAAGTATAGATCAGCACTGATAGCCTGTCCAGTGAATTTTTGTACTACAGCATAAACATCAATCATATCTTTTGTAGGGATATCCCACGCCAGTTCGTAATCCCATTTCAGTTCTTCAGCTTTTGGAGCTAAGAATAAGTTCTTATTGTTACCTGAAGTCTTCACAACCTTAAGAGCCCGAATTGGGTAAAGTCCATTAACACCCCCAGAAGCTAAGCTACTGCTCTCTACGGGCATATGCGCCTCTAGTACACTATTACGGATACCTCCATTAGCAATAATCTCCTTACGCAAGGACTCCCAATCACACATTAGGGGTTGACTAACCACTTCATCAATATTCTTATTAGCTGTATCAATTGGCAGCCAACCTTCTGGGTATTTAGTCTTATTGATCCATTCACATACTCCCCGTTCCTTGGCAAGCTTTAGGGAAGCTTTATGCAAGTAGTAACTATGTCGTTCTGCTACTTTGTGAATATATCGCTTACCACTTAGCGATGAATATTTCAACCCCTTGTTAGCCATGTCATAGGCTAAGTTTGTTAATCCTACCCCAATGCTGCGGCGGCGTTTCGCCGTATATGCTAGTTGCAGAAATGGGTAATCCATTATCTCAATAACATTATCAATCATTAGTACTGTGTAGTATGCAACGTCTTCATATTCATGCTCCTGTGTGTTGCCTAACACAATTGCCCCTAAGCTACACAAACCAATCTCACCTTGCACATCCCCATACCAGTACAAATCCTCAACAGATGAGTACCCAGACGTAGGTAGGGCTATTTCTTGGCATTGTCCAGTTAACAACCCATTGAACACTGCTAAATGTTTTTTTGGCTCGTTTACACAATAAGTTTCATCAAATCTCCCGGTGTTGACTACTTCTTTAACTTTAACAAATCTGCTGGCATCTCGATTTGATTTATGATTAGTAATCTTTAATCTGCCAAGATTTATATCCAATTTTAACAGTTGTGTAATACCGGACGAATTAACTAAAAGTCTTTTTGCACTATTGCAAAAGTATTCCTTCAGAGAACCAGTACCATCATTAGCGGGCAGTTTCTTCATTCCAGCATCTGCTGCAAAACATACTTTAGACTGAACCCCTAATGTTTGAAGCATGAGCTGCACTTTTTCAAGGAAACCTCCCTCTGTAGACACAATTTGTAATGTCTGAGATTCGCCGCATTTTGCTACACACCCGTCTGAATCTAATAGGCCAGCAAACCAATCAACCCTTGATTTAACTGTATAAGTAGCATCTGGTACAAAGAATTTTGGCATAAGGCCATCAACAGTAAAGTGTTCTCTGTCCAAATCCTGATTTACAACTAAATTACGCAAGGTTGTAAATCTACTTCTAAGAAATTTCTTCTCCCCGTACAAATAAATTCTTGGCTTACCATCTGCAAGGCATCCATCTCCACTATAAAACCCATTTTCATACGGTAGATGAAGGTCTGTAGCTCCGTCGATAACAGGTGTTTCTAGCTTGATTAGTTTATCACCAACACTTAACTCTGCTGCGCGCTTCTCTACTATCTTGCTTCCAGTATATTGCGTTTGTACATAGAATTTATGGTAGGGTGTACATTCCAACTCAAAACCACAATCCGTAACAACTTTAAGCAGTTCCTGATTATCTGATGTTTTTACAACACCAACATTACTCCACTCTGTTCCGTTCCAAACGTTAATGGTTTGCCCTGAAAGTTCCTTAATTTTTCTGTGGCCTTTGTCAGTTAGAATCAGCGTTTCAGGGGCAACACACAAGTTGCTGCTATAAATCTTATCCTTAAACGGTGTATGCCGGTTCATCTCGTCAGTCCTATGCAGATACATTCTACCAGTCTCTACACCTTCCTTCAACGCCTTTAATACTACATCTCGTGCATTGACAAATACCTTGGGAATTGATTCATCACTTTCAATCTTGTTGTACAAGGCGACAAAATTAGTCTGGTCTCCTTCATACATTGATTCATACAATTCTGGGCTTACAGCGTAGTCTACCAGCATCCAACTCTCATTTTTAGCCACTTTACGAGCAAACTCTGCGTTGAATCCAAAACTGTAATCAATATCCTTAATACGCTTTTGGTCTACTGTTTGAACATTCTTTAAGTTGAGCAAATCCATAATCTCAGGGTCAAGGACATTAAAGTGCATTGTAAGCGCCCCACCTCGACTTGATTGCAGATTTGCCCCAACCACTGCTTGGCTCACTTTGTAATATGGTAGCTTACCTAAGTGCACTACTTTGTTGTTCTGCACGCCACTGCCTCGACTCCGAGTCTTGATGTGGTGTCCAATACCTGCACTAGCACACGTCATCATATATGCAATATGATCTGACGCAGCTAAGCTCGGAGCCGTATCTAGTGTGGTTGTTACACAACAACTAGCGTATTGCTTCTTAGGTGTCCCAAGGTTAATAAAAAATGGTGTTGGGGCATTAATCTTTTTCTGACTGAGGTATGTGTAAAGTTTTACAACATCTTCCATTCGTCGATCTGGGGGCATTAGCTCCATATTGCCCATCGCCATACGCATGTATACAAACTGTGGTGTCTCCTTAGCTTGCTTAGACACACGATCTACGATAGCATACTTGTCAGTTATCTGCTTAATCTCGGTAAGGCTCGCCTCGAAATCCAGTGAATGGTTGATGATAGTATTCAGATAATCTAGTTCACTATCACTATAGCTCATGTTGGCCCACAAACCTTCTTCCACCATCTTGTAGTACATTTGCTTTACAGACAGCACTTTATCTAGTCCGCCAAACACTTCCTTGATTAGTGCTCCGATATACAATCTACCTGCCATCTTTAGGTGCTGAGTGGTTTCCATGTCCACACAAGCTGCAATCATGGCGTTATGCAAGTCTGTCGTAGTGCAGCCACTGTAACACTTACGGCAAGCCTCAAGCACGACACTAGACCAGTCTACGTCAATCCCACCCGCCCACTCTGCCCATTTATTTAGTTTCTCTGGTGAGAATTCTACAACACTTCCGTCACGCTTAGTAATGCTATCGATCATTCATCACCTCGAATACTTACACAAATATCATTCAACAACTTTAATGTAGCTCTATCGGCTTCATAAGTTTCTACAATTAGCTCCTTACTTGTACTGTCATCTTCCATGTAATACGTACCGTCTAATTCTGTAAGGTCTGGAGCTTTGCCTACTAAGTCGCATAGCTCTTTAGTAAGGCTTAAATCTGTAAAGGATGTAATGCTAATACGCTCCATTAAATCGCACCCCTTGCTATTAATCCACTCACGATCTGAGCGAATAGTTCCTTCGTATCTATACCCAATCACTACATCATTATCTAGTGTCCTGTGCTTATAAGCTTGAACACGAATTGGCAATGCTACATTAATTCCTAGTTCATGTAAAATTGGTTTGACTAAAGCATCTTGAGATTTAGGGAGTAGGTTAATCTCATTGATGCCGTGATGGCCTAAGTGATTTAGACACTTAATTACATCTCGCATACTCACTGGTTTGCACATACTTGTTCCTTAAAGAATGAGTTAGGAATCAAGTCTGTTAGCTCTACAGATTTATACTCTGGGCTTTTACGCAGCTTGCCATTATCGTCACGATATGAAAAGCAGCCATACTTCTCATTCCACACTACTTCATAGCCATTCTTGTCTGCCCACACATGCTCGGCTTTCTTAGTGAACTTCTCTAGGTTATTCTCTGTTACACGCAGCAAGGCTGCATTTACATCCATACCATGATGCTGAAGCTTCTGTAGCAATCCAGCTACTACTACGAATGTATCTACAGCACCATCAAGTAGCTCTGTAGCATACTTATTTTCTTCTGCTGTTCCTAGTCGGTATTCTACTGAGTTACAACCTTTCTCAAACGCTGGCAGTGTTTCCATTGCAAACTCTTCCCAAATAAGGTTAAGTTGCAAATCAATACTAGCCAGTTTAGGTTGATCAAATTGCATTGCAATATCATTAAACTGAAATACGTTGTCAAATGCCGCTGCTACAATATTACTATCAATTTGTTTTGTCATTGGTTTTCCTTATTGTTATAGAAACATGTCAAACTTAAGA
>CALLKE010000250.1 GCA_938008555.1 uncultured Pedobacter sp. | reverse complement strand
TTTATCAAAAAATTAAATACACAATAAATTTGAACTAAAAACAGTAAACAACCTCGTATAATAGTTTAAAATTTCTTAGTGGCCATGACTAGTTTGATGGTATAACCATTTTTTGTCACCTTTGCACTCAAACAGATTGAGGGCAATCTAAACTTTGATTTATTTCCATAAACACAAAGTTTGTCATCGCTGTTTTTTTTCCTTTTATCCCATCATACATTTAAATACACAACCTTAATCCCTAGGATGCTACGGATTAATTACCAACAAAGAAATCTTCAACCTTAGAATCGTTCATCGTTTTCAAAAGAGAAAATCATCGTTCGAGCTATTTTCATCACTCATGCCCCCTTCGCCCCATTGAATATAGATCACGGTCCAATGAACTAAAAGCCCAATTGTGTCAACATTTCTTTACCGTCTATCTTACCTTTAAAAATCTTCTTATGAAACCCTTTTCGAATATAGAAGGCTAATGTCAAATCGGAACGGTTGGTGAACATGCCATCAGTAAGCGGAACAGTAGTATCTGCATACTTAGACATCTGTTCCTCTGTGTCAAAAGAATAACCATGAATAGATAACCCACGAGCATGGATAAGTTGTGCTTGCCACGGCTGTAGGAGTTCATGATAATGATTGGGCGCACCAGCAATGCTTGGCCCCATAAATTGTGCTCCCTGATCGATAGCGTATTGAACATAATCCGTGTACGTTTGACGGTCATCACTTGGCATATCATCATCTCCAAACCAGAGTAGAAAACAAAGAGGGACTCCCGGAAAAAGCTGATGAAGCATTTTCAAACTGGCTTTAGAAAACGTTTGCAATATCAGCTTACCTGCTGTATTCCCCACATTAACTTTACCATTTTTATAAAAAGGTTCGGATTTTAAAATATTGTTCAACATTCCCAAACGCATAAGTTCCCGATGTAGATCTTGTTCGATATTGGGGAATAACTTCGGCTCCTTCGTTTCGACATACAGACCAGGACGATGACCATTATCTCTTGAATCACGCACATAGCGCGACTTTAGAACACCCTTAGAAATCGTATCAAACATTCGCCGGCCATATACATCTCGTTCATAACAATAACCTCGACTGAAATAAACAACATCTTCCAAAGTAACAATACTTTGCCCCTTAAATTTTTCCCGTGCTAACTCTGGATATGCTTGATTAAACCATGAACCCGCATCTAGTTGTAAGAGCTCCTCATAAGTAAAATGTGCTACTGATTGCTCTTTTCGCTCCGGATAGATTTTCTCAATATTGGTTGTTCGCCTTAAGTCATCATCATGCAAGGCTATCAAAATACCATCTTTGGTACGCTGAATATCTAACTCTAAATAATCAGCACCAATATTTCGTGCCCAACGATAAGCCACTTCCGTTTCCTCTGGGGCCCAATAAGTTGTTCCCCGATGCGCAATAACCGCATGTGGAGGCACATGATTTTGAATGATCTGACTAGCTTTTGAAAGAGGCTGCTTCATGGAATCAGATTGGGTTCGCTCAAACGACAAGAGCAATAAGGCACAAAAAAGAATTCTATAAATAGATCGAGTCATTGAACTTATCTAATTTTTTTCTTTCTATTGATTTCTCTGATCTCCGAATCGGGCATTTGTTTTCAAATGCATGATGCCTGTAAGTTTGTAGGTACTTTAATCAAAGTAACAACCTTATCCGTAGAATTTCTCTACAAACTCATAAACGAGACCTTTCTTCCCAATTTTATAATTAATACTTGACTTATTAGTATAAGATTAATATAGAAACACATGTTATTAACGAAGAATCATGGGTAGTGTATCTAAATGTATGATGACTCTTTTCAGGGATAAAAAAGTATGCATTTTGATTTTTAAAAACCGCCTTTAGTTGCTTGAAAAGCACAGTGTGTTTCAATA
>CALLKE010000249.1 GCA_938008555.1 uncultured Pedobacter sp. | reverse complement strand
TCATCATAGTTGCCGTCTTTATAGGACAGGTTAAATAGTAAAAAAATAAGATATCGCAATTGTTTCATTTTTAATGAATTTTATAGTGAAGCCATAACTCCAAATACTAAAACCCAGTACAGTAGTAGGCAACAGTAACCTATGCTTCTATTGATTTTTGTATTTATTGTAGCTTCTTTAAATTCGTTATAAACGCGATCAAAGTATTTTTTCTTTACAAAGAAATAGTAGTTAATGGGCCCCAGTAATAATATAAAAAAAAGAACACGGCTCCATTTTGCAGTAAGTACAGATTCAAAATGTTCCCTTAAAGGAATAAGCTTATCCATAGAAAAGAACACAGTCAGGATTAAAAAATACTGAAAAGCCACTATGATTACCGCAGAGCTAAAATATGGATCTTGGCTTTCATCATAATTCCCATCCTTATATGCTAGGTTAAATAATAAAAAAATAAGATATCGCAATTGTTTCATCATTGGTTTTTCTTGAGATGTTCATATAATCCTTCACCAAGATCCCAAGCAATCATACCTACATTGTGAAGCAAAATCTATTTCGTGATTTATTACATAGCCATTCTCCCACTTTAGTTTGATCAGGGTGCCTTCTTCATGCGATTTGTTGAATGTAATCTCGCCAGTAGTCGGTTTGAATTTTCCATTTAGTAAGCTCTCTAGGATGTCTGATATTTTATTCGAGCCAATCTTTTAAATTGACAATCACTCCGATTATTACGATCCAGTAAAGTACTAGACCTGTGTAGCTAATTATTCTGTTCCGCTTTGTGTTGATGGGTGACTCTTTGAACTCGTTGTAAAGACGATCAAAATATTTTTTTTTGACAAAAAAATAATAATTAATAAAAGCCATTAGTGCCATTATAACCATAATTTGCCCCCGTATTGCCATTGTTAACGGACCGTCAAAAAACCCAGTAAAATCGATAAAACTATTTAAGGAAGCCATGGCGATAAAGAGTATAAAATATTGAAACACTATCATTACTAATACACTGTTAAAATATGGCGAATCATTTTCGTCATATCTACCATCTTTGTATGCGAGATTAAATAATAAAAAAATAAGGTATCTAAACTTCTGCACTGTCAATTGTTAAGCTTCTTTTTTTATTGATGATTATAATGAAAACCAGCTTTTTAAATTTGCAATCACTACAAATATTACTACCCAATAAAGGATAAGGCAGGCATAGCTGATTCTTCTATTTCTTCTTGTATTTATCGGCGCATTTTTGAATTCCTTGTAAATTATATTGAAGTATTTATTCTTAACAAGAAAATAATAATTAACAAGAACTAATAGAGCAAGAAAAAATACTATAATTAATTTGGGATGAATAAGTATAAAATACTCGCTGATCATGATAAATTTATCTAAGAAAAAAAAGGCGATTAAGAGTATAACATATTGAAAAGCCACGACGGCTATTACAGAGCTGAAATATGGTTCTTGGCTTTCATCATAGTTTCCATCTTTATAGGCTAGATTAAATAGCAAAAAAACAAGATATTTTAATTTCTGCATTATCGACTCTTTTTAAGGTGTTCATACAAGCCTTCGCCAATTCCCCAACCAATCATTCCAATGTTTCCCACTGTTGCAACCGTAATTAATACCGGGCTTCCCCAGATCGCAAATCCAAGCAAAATTGCTCCAACTCCGAATTTGGCATAATTGCTAGGAGAAGGATTATTAATTGCGTAATACCCATTGAAGCCAAGTCCTATTATTCCTGTCGTCGTACCAGCTCTACGTAAGAATCGAGATGGTGGTAACTTCATAATGCGAGCACCAATGTCAGCCTTTAAAAGAGCGGCATCTAGACAACCGGTCATAATACTGAGCACATCTGCGTATAAATCAGAGGCTGGTATTGCGATAATTTGTTGACGTGTTGGAAGTTGGTTTCGTATTGGGTAGTGTATCTAAATGTATGATAGGTAATATTTGGATAAAATATGATC
>CALLKE010000248.1 GCA_938008555.1 uncultured Pedobacter sp. | reverse complement strand
AAGGAAACCAAATGACAACTAAAGTATATGCAGCACGTACACAAACTGACGTGTATACTATTCCTGAAGAAATGAAGGAAGCAGCTCGTAAGCGTTATAATGAACAGCGTGCTAAACGCCCTCCTAAACAGAAAGAGGATAAACGTAATAAGCCTGTTGTACAAGCTCCTGTAGCTAAGAAAAAGAAATGATAGTTAATAAATTGCTTTAAGCAAAAAGAAAGCCCCTATCCGTAATTGGAAGGGGCTTTTGTATTATATAAATTGTTCACCTGAAATTATTATGAATTTAAATCCGTGTTAGTATTGTTTCAGGCTCCAGAAATGAAAAACCCCGCCGAAGCGGGGTGGGTTGTGTGCGTAAAAAAGCCCGCGCTGGGGCGGGCGCTGTTTGGTGTTTGTTGCTGCGTTAGGTTGTGCTGTCAGTTATTAGGCCAGCAGCAGCAAGCTGAGCCAGCAGCGACGTCAGCGCGGCGTTGCCGCCTTTTGCTCCGGTAACGGTTGGCCGGGTGATTGGCGCCGCGCCCCACCATCCCTGTTTCTGAGTTGATGCCGTTCCCCATTTCGTCCCTGTTACATTTCCGAGCGTGACATTTCCGGCATCGCCGATCCCCATGTGATTCATGATGCGGAGAAATCGTTTTAGCTTCAAGTCGCCGCCGAACCACTCGTCTGTGGTGCCTAGTGGCGTCAGTAGCTGTGTAGCGGAAAACGCTGTCCCGAGCCTACAGATACCACCGCAGGCTCCACTGTTTGCGCTGCCCCATACTTGGTATGACCCGTCGAAAAATGCCTGATCCCAAGTGACGGCGCCTGAATTGTCAGCATAATTAAGATATCCATTCGTTTCATGCCCACCAACCACCCATCCGTTTTCGTAGTGTACTTGCGACGAATCGGAATGTATCACCTTTTCCTGACGGCCACCGACAACCTGGAGCGATCCAATATTTAGCGTTGACCCGTTAGTTGCGTTGATTGCGTGGCAATAGCGTCCGCCGTTTGTTGAGTCGTCAAAATGGTCAAGCCAGTCTTGAAATAAATCCCAGCCGAATCGGTTGTTTGCAAACGCATGGAAATTGCTCAAAAACCCTGCGGAACCTGCAGACGGGTACATATGCACCATCACATTTGTCATATGAATTTTGTCAGCATTGTCCAGGAAAATTCCATCCCACTGCGGAAATATGCTGAAAACGTTGGCCCACATATGATAATTTGATGTGTCCGACGAACCTTCTACGCTTACAACGTTAATATCTGGCGTCTGCGAAGAACGATCACCACAAAATCTGGTACGGAATCCGTCTATGGCAAACTCACGGCTACGATCAGAGTAAAGCGACCTACCAGCGATCCCTTCTACAAAAACATTTTCCAGTCGTACATTGTCGCAACGGTAGAAATGCAGCGCGTGCGCCAGTTTCTCGCGCTTTCCAAGAATGCGGAAATTGCGCAGCGTCGGGCCGTATAACTGCCCCTCTTCGTTGCGATCGGCATTCGCGCTGCTAGTCGTATCGAACCGCAGAAGGGTATCGCCAGCAGTGTTTGGATTCCAGTACAGCTCTGATCTAGGCCCGCCTCCCTCTATCGTGAAATGCTTGTTGTATGTTCCGCCCGTCTTGATGTTGTAACGATTGTTTCCAAGAACAATGCGCGACCCAGTTGGCACGGATGCCAGCAACGCATGAAATCGAGCGGAGTCGTCAGACGTGCCCCCAGCACACCCCTCATTGGATGCATAGATCACCTCCTGCGGCATGTCAGAACACCTCCACAATCGCCGCTTCCAGCGCGGCTGCATCGCCAGCGTTGCTTCGGTTAATGATAAACGTGAGCGTTACGCCATCTGTTGCATCAACAGTTAATGTTGTAACCCCTGTGCTGGAAGTTGTGCCAAATGGCGTTGCCGTGGCGGAATTATTTGTCACCTGTGAACTCATCGACCGGAATCGGATGATGTGCATGTCGTGGAAACTGGCGACTGTCGTTTGCGACAAACTCAGCACACTCTGCCCATCAGCCTGGATTTTGAACGACTTCGCATTGGCGCTATTGGTGCAGCTCCATAACGATGTTATACGAATCAACGAATCTGCACGTAACACTGCAGCAGGGATGCTCAACGTTAATACAACCTCGTCAGACCCAGTCAATGTTGATATGCGCTGCGTGTTATCACGGAAACAGGTTGGGCCAACAAATCCAACCACATTCCCCCCCGCACCCGTGGCGAGCTGGGCCATCTTAGCAATCTTAATTTTACCATCGCTTGTAACAGGAATTTGATCTTGATTGACCCACCCAGTTACATTGTTGCTACCTGTCCCACCTTCAATTACTAGTTCACCGTTTTCATTAATCGGCCATGCACTTGTTGTAATTCCCATTTAATTTCCTTTATTAAAAGAGGGCTTATTGCCCTTTTCGTTATGCTGCTGTATCACATTTTGTAGTTAATGTACAACCGTCACTGTTGTAAGCTGCTGCACCAGCGTTTACAATACGCTTAATCCATACGGCTTTATGTTGACCCGCTGGAATGTCACCAATGCTTAGAGCAGCACCTTCTGAAGCTGGAGCACTGAAAGTAACACCTGTAGGCGCTGTATTCTCATTTGCTACAGTTTGCTCTGTACCATTTACAGCACTTGAGCCTAAAGCGATTTCAATACTTGTATCAGTTGAAGGAGTGTTTGTAGCAATCCAAATCTTTGAAGATTGCATTGTCAAGCTGCCGTGATTGTTGTGAACATATACACAACGATATTCTGTGTCGCCTGCTGATGCCTCTGCAGAGCTTACAATATCAAAAAGATTATGTAAACCTGTTGAAACACTTGTAGAGCTTTTAACGCCGCCTAGAGAGGCGTTTACATCTGTATTTCCACTACCACCTGAAAGACGATATTGGATATCTGTTGAAATAATTGGCATTTAATTTTCCTTATTTAAGTTTTACTGTTCTGTTTTGATGCTTTACGTTAATAACTCTTTGCTGTGCCTTCACCACTACTAGCTTCGGTAAGACAACCACTTGAGGTTGTAAACTCCATCTGAAATCTTTACTACTACTTACAACACCGCCACTGTTCCAGTATACTGTTAGCCCTTGGTTAACATCATTTAACAAGTCATTATCGAAATAGAGGTTATTGCTTACTTGATTTAAAGATGAATACGATAAATATAAGTCAGCAGATGTGGTGACAACCACTCCTTCAATGTTCCAATTAACTGGTGAAGAACTCTCACTGTAAAATAGAGTATCCCAAGTTACAGCTATGTTTGATGCTGCACTAGAAACACTGTCCCAGAGTAGAATGTTGTCACTAGAAACGTTATTTGTTATAGACCAAATTACATCTGTACTCTTGTCAGCAGCATTCAAAATGGTATAATTGACTACACAACTGGATGAAGCTGTTAGGGTGGTGGATTGTATATTCCACTCTGGTAGAATATTTGCAGAAATTGTAGAAAGAATATCACTAAGTATATCTACATTTCTTGAAACACTTGCAAGGACATTATAAGTTGGGTTTGTATCACTCACCGCTTGGGATAAGGAATCATATTCTATTACAATATTCCGTGTTGTAGATGTATTCGAATTCCATGTAGCTTCTAGGCTACTTGCTGCAATTGACTGTACATTATACTGTAAAGATATACTCGTACTAACTGTACCACTGCTGGCTACAACTGTGGTTGTACCTAGAGGGGTAACACCTATTGGATGTAGCCCTATGCTCATAGTTACACCGGCCAGCCTGTAGAGTAGTCATAATTCATAACATCTTCGATTGATTGTAAAGATTTTACCGAATCTCTGTGTCTACCAGATGTACCAGCAATAGCAGCTTCAATTGCAGAGAATCTTGCAGCGTCATTCAACACTTTAGTAACCAAATCAGCTATAGAGATTCCTCTGTAAGATGCTTCTGTGTTCAAATTTGGAGCATCTGAAGCTAACCCTGTTTGTTGAAACTTTAAAGCTTCTTCACGTTTAATAGGCCATGAAGCCATTTCACCGGGAGAATATGCAGCAATCACTTTATTACGTTTTGCTGTAGCCAGTACATCAATTTGTTTACCAATATACATAGCAACATATTCTTTTGTAAGATTGTTTTCTAAGGTGATTACAGCATCATCTACATCTTGCCCAACTGCACCGTCACTAAGTCTGATAGCAAATACGGTAGAGTCTCTTTGCTCCAAAGCATAACCAGAGGAAGCTAATAGCTCTGTAAAACCGGGAATGTTTTTTAAAATCATATTAGTCCTCACACAATTGTAAGCCCTACACAGGGTTGTGTAGCAGCACCTATTGTAGCAGTTGTTGGGGCAGCGTCTGGAAGAGCTGCATATGTATAAGCTGACGTTAGCATTTGTGTTACAGTGACAATATTTTGTCCTGATGAAATACCAAACGGATTAAACATTGCAACGTTTGTAATAGCTCCAATTGCAGGAGTACCATCTGACACAAACGCAATTACATACATGCCCGGAACAAGTTTAACATTACCACCAGTAAAGCTTGCAGACCAATTAACACCGCTTGTCGCACACGCTGTAGACGCTGTTTGTCCTAATAGTTTTGACGGATAACCTCTTGAATCAATTCTATACAAGCCAGCAATCATGAATTTACCACCAGCACCTGTACCAATCCTCATTGCAACACCTGTTGCAATACAATCAAAAGAGCAGTAGAATGGTGCTAAGTAGAGGGTGTTTGCAGCAACTGTTAAACCTGTACTTGATGCACTATTCATATTCATACGAGTGTCTTGAATAATGCGTTGAGGCGTTGCACCACTACTAGTAATTACAGTGTTAATATTTGGATATGCTAAAGGAAAGCTAGAAGCTGTTCCTGTACAGATTACAGTGGTAGTACCTGTTAAACTTAACGCTGAAGGAGTGAGTTCATTATATACACTACCAGAATATGTAGCTGAAATTCTGTCTCTTAAGAGGGTGTTACCAGCTCCTACAGTGCCTGTACCACATTCAAGCACATTACCACTAGAATCAAGTAGAGAATATTGTACGCAATCCCCTACAATAAATTTATCACTAAACCTTGGAAAACCTGTAACAGCACTTAGAGTTAATGTGCCAGTACCTGTTGTAGTTGTTGTTTCTTTAATTCCATAACCTAACATATTATTCCTTTTTAGGCCAGCTCTCTATTAGAGCCTTTTTATCTTTAGCACATCTAGCCCACACCTCTAATGTCTTAATTCCCCAAGATTCTAGTTCTCTATAACTACTACCTTCTTTTGGTAGCTCTGGAGGAATTACACAATCAATTGTTAGACTTGCTTGTGGTTGAACTATTTGCTGTTTCAATTGCAGCGTTTCTTGCGGCTGAAAGAGACAACAGCCCTGAAGCATCAATAACACAATTAGTAGGGAGAGGTGGCGCATTATTATGATCTTTCAAAATTGCATTAACTTTAATCTCAAGCTTTTTATCAGCTTCAGAAGCTTTTAAAGCTATTTGTCTTGATACGTTTAATTGCTCCATCCAATATTGTGTAGAGGCTTTTTCGCTTTCTACTTGCTTGATAGCAATTTCTAAACGTTCTTTATCAATATCTCTTTGAGCTAAGTTCCAAGTGATATAACTTGTAGCTCCCATAAGGGAAATTATAACACCTACTTTTAATATAGTCAATAGACGTTCACTAGAAAGCCAACTTATAGATTTACTTGCTAGAAGTGCTGGAAGCATTGTTCCCCCATTTCAATCCAATTAGTTTCTCTGCTGCCTTATGGCCTGCTACAACAGTTCCATATATCATCCACTGTTCTGCATTGAAACCTGTCTTGTAATTGTGCCAAGCAAAGAAGATTGACATGAGTAGATGGCCTGTTACAGAGGCTAATTTACTACCTACAACACGCCCTGTTCTCTCGTCTAAAATAAGGCCACCAAATCTGTCTGTTAGTTTCATAACTACTTTCCATACAATGCAGCTTCATGGTTACGACGTTTAGTAAGACCATTTAGCACTGTCATCTTACCTTCTACTTTTGCCTTGTTCCATCTTGAGAACTCTGCTT
>CALLKE010000247.1 GCA_938008555.1 uncultured Pedobacter sp. | reverse complement strand
CTCATATGTTCTTCCATCGGGTCCTTATTACTATGTGATTGAGTTTTTAGGTAACAATGGAACTACTCAGAGGTATTTCGGCTCTTTGGAAATACGGCACTAGTGAGGATTTGTTTATGAGTGATGTGTTATAGAACACCCCTTTTATTCTTTGCGCCAGTTCGGGTAGCATTTTTCTAATTAGCTTCAGGTTACAGAGTGTGATAAGTGGTGTGCGTGCTATTATTTACATGTTTACAATATCTGTATAGTATATATTATTTATTTTTAGTTTATTAATTTAAATAATTAGTTTTATTTCGAGTTAATGTGTTGTGGTTTTGGTATCTGTAATACAATACATATGAAAAAAAATCTACCTATTCCATTTCTGAGCGTTATTTGCACTAGCATGTTGCTGCTTGTAAGCATGTGTGCTTTTGCACAAGTTACGCCTACGATCAGTTCTTTTAGCCCAGGAAGTGGTTCATTGGGGATTACGGTAACGATAACAGGTACTAATTTTAATACTACATCGGCTAGTAATACGGTATTTTTTGGTGCTACACAAGCTACTAGTGTGACGGCTACTAGCAGCACTCAATTGATTGTAGCGGTACCTAAAGGCGCTAATTACCAATATATATCGGTCACCAATCTGGCTAGTAATTTAACAGCTTACTCGGCCATACCTTTTATTGTCACTTTTTATAGTAACAGCACAGCTGACTTTACTACAGATGCCACTGTGAATCCTAGTGGAGCTATAAACACTTATCGCATGGCGCTTGGTGATTTAAATGGGGATGGAAAACCTGATTTAGTGGTAGTGGATAATAATGCAGGTACGAGTAGTGCTACTGTTGGTTCAGATAGTCCCGGCAATAGTAATGTATATGTGTTCTTGAATGTAACTAGCTCTTCGGGTGCTATATCTTACGTTTTAAGTAGAACCTTAACTTTGACTTTTAACAATGGACCTGTTTATGAGCCCATTTCGCCAGGTAGTACTTTTAACGGTAATATTAGTAGAGACTCAGCATTAGATGGCTCTAATAATGTTTCAGGTGTAGCTATTAAGGATCTAGATGGTGATGGTAAGCTTGATATAGCAATTACTTTTAAGAATGAAAATATTTTGGGTAATGCATCGTATCAGGGTGGTACTAGTTGTGGGAATATATCAATTACTATATATACATATACCACATACAAGTTAGCAGCTTTTAGGAATACTACGGCCAATGGAAGTTTATCTTTGAGTTTTGGAGCTCCCTCACTTGCTACTTTTGAGGGTGTCGCTAATGGTACTACAAGTAGTCCAGGTCAAATAACGTCTATTCCTAATACCTTTAATGGTGGAGGCAATTGCGACTATTTTAATGTGAGTAGTGCATCCACTAGCGATGGTAATCATAGATTCATAAGAAACTGGTATCAATCAACAACCCCTACTTCACCGATTTATTTGCCTTATGGCCGTAATATTACGATTGCAGATTTTGATAGTGATGGCAAACCAGATATCGCAATTGCTAGAGATGGTTCTGCAGTAGGCTATATAAATGGTAGTACCACAGGTACATCGGGTGTGACGAGTACTGTGATATCAGTTTATCGGAATACCAGTATAGCTGGTAGTATTTCTTTTACTAATTCAATCACCTTTACGGTTGGAGGAACGGTGTCGTATGATTTAGCTGCGGGTGATTTGGATGGCGATGGTAAGTTTGATCTTGTGGTGGTCAACGATGTGGGTACTGCTACGGTGCTCCAGAATAAATCCGCCTCAGCAGGGACACTTAGTTTTACTACAGCAACTACGCTAACAGGTTTAACGATTCCCAGAGCAGTAGTGTTGGGTGATTTTGATGGTGATGCTATTTTAGATATTGCAGTGGCTAATTATGGATCTGGTACGGTATCCTTATTTCGTAATGCCAATACGGTTCCAGGTACGATGAATTTGCCTACTACGCCTTCCCAAACAGTTAGTGTAGGTACGAATCCTTTTGGCTTGGCGCTTGGGGATGTAGATGGCGATGGCAAGGTTGATCTTGCAGTAGAAAATTTAGGTTCTGGACCGACGAATGGGGTGCAAGTATTTAAAAATACTACGGTGGGAAGTGCGCTGAGTTTTACCAATATTAAACCAGCCACGAATTACCCAACAGGGGCAAACCCACAAGGTATTGTGATGGGTGATATGAATAATGATGGTAAGGCTGATCTTGCAGTAACGAATGCAAGCACTGCAATATCATTTATGCGTAATACGGTTTCTGTACCTGTGGTTGTTAGCTCCTTCATGCCCACGAGTGCCCCAATTAGTACGACTGTGACGATCACTGGCCAAAATTTCAATCCGATTCCAGGCCAAAATGTAGTGTTTTTTGGAGCTACTTCTGCTACTGTTCTATCAGTTGTAGGAACTACTACTCTTACTGTAAGGGTGCCTTACGGAGCGAACTATCAATACATATCAGTTACTAATTTGGTTTACAATACGACAGGCTATTCATCGATACCTTTTATAGTCACTTTTCCAAGCAATGGAGTTACTGATTTTGCTGTTGATCCAATGGTGTCATCTTCTGGAGCATATAGTTTAGCCATTGAAGATTTCAATGGCGATGGAAAGCCAGATCTAGCAGTAGCTGGGAATTCGGCCATGACAGTGTATATGAATACATCTAACTCATCCGGTATTTTATCTTTTAGTTCAACATACTCAAATAATACGGGAGGGAGTACAAGTGCCTATATGTCTACAGGTGATTTTGATGGTGATGGTAAACCGGATATTGTTATTTCAACATATGTATCTATCACCAGTGGTCCCTTATATGTATATCTGAACACAGGCTCTTCTGGTACGATCAATTTTGCTAGCCCTGTGTCGCTAGCTAGCCCTGACGGAGCGAATAATCATGTGCACTTAGCTGATATGGATGGTGATGGTAGGCCCGATATTATGTTTGCAGGGTATGCTAACACATTGTATTGGTATCGCAATCAGTCTACACCAGGTACAGTCAGTGTTGGATCACAGCAATCTTTTAGTGTGAGTGGCAATGATTATGATCGTTTGGCTATTGGAGATTTAGATGGTGATGGCAAACCAGATGTGGTAATATCAGATTCTGGTTCAACCTCGATATATATATATCATAATGTGTCTTCGGTAGGAACGATTAGCTTCACACAAGGCCCAACCTTAACTCCAGGAGGTGTCCCGGGGGCTGTTACCTTAGCTGATTTTGATGGAGATGGAAAATTAGATATTGCAGAAAGAGTTTGTACTGGAACAAATGTAGTCTTTTTCCGGAACACCAATTCAGTAACAGGAACGATTAGTTTTTCATCATCGCCTAGTTTGACTATGGCCATAGGTAGTAGTTCGAGTTTTAGTTTCGCAGATGTGTTTGCTGGTGATTTTGATGGTGATGGTAAGGTGGATTTAGCTGTTGCGAATACCAGTGATAATACTTTGTCGGTACTTAGAAACACAAGTACAGGAATTGGAAGCCTAAGCTTCACTAATCGGGTGAATTATATCACTGGCACATTACCTACTGGACTTGCGGTTGGCGATATGAATAGCGATGGGAAGCCCGATATTGCCGTTGCAAACAACACGAGTGGAACGATTTCGCTTTTCCGTAATGTGATTGTAGTGGCTTCGCCCATTATTACGTCTTTCACGCCCACGAGTGGGCCAATTGGTACGATAGTAACAATTACGGGTCAAAATTTCAATTCTACTGCGAGTCAGAATGTGGTATTTTTTGGAGCTGAACAAACTACGGTTCAAGCAGGAGCTACGAGTACGACGCTTAGTGTAACGGTACCTTATGGAGCCAACTACCAATACATATCGGTAACCAATTTGTCTTATAATAGGACGGGCTACTCGGGAATTCCTTTCGTATCGACCTACAGTCCCACAGGTGATAACTCGTTTTGGCCAAAGTCGACCTATTCTGCAGGAACAGCCCCTACGTATGTGACCTTATCAGATTTGAACCTGGATGGTAAACCTGACTT
>CALLKE010000246.1 GCA_938008555.1 uncultured Pedobacter sp. | reverse complement strand
GTTTTGGAGTTTTGCAACCACAAAACTCAACATTTATTGGAAATCCTTTTTTATTACATTAAAACCGTAAACAACTCCTATGATAATGGGATTCAGTCGACCATGTTGCGTAAATTTCTATTGAAATTTACTTGCTAGCATAATCTGACTCTGCAAAATCGTTGATATGTGTTTCCATGAAAGCTGTTATTTTCCTTAAAATGCGATCACCTGTATTTTTTCGTTCTGCTAATTTTGGTTTTTCTCCTTCAATTAAATCGAGAATCTCGTCGCGCAGGGGCTTTCTTTCAGTGAACAGGTAGTCGGCAATGAGTGATTGTGTTTTTATCAAGGATAGATCTTCATCTTTTATCAATTGATTCAGTGCTTTTTGGTATTCCTCTTCCCAAAATGTATCAAATTGGTATTGAACATCATCGCTGTTTTTAATTTGGGGTAAATTATTTTGAATAAACTGTTCTATTAATTCGCGTTTGCTTCGTAGTTCTACTTCAGTATTGAGTAGGGTGGTAATCTCATTTCGTATTTTATCGGCCTCTGCTTGTTTGCCAAATTTTAGTCGAACAATGAGTCCAAGGATGTAAGCAACATTGATTTCGTCACGATGAATGAGCTCCAATTCAAAATCGACGTCGTTGATGATTGACACTTTTTCTTTTTGATTATTTCTTTTGGTGGTCTGCCATAAATCTAAATACTTGGATTTATAATCTTCAAAAGTCTGTTCGTCCATGGTCAAATCATTCCAGTTGAAATCAGAAAAAGAGGCGAGTACAATTTTGATGCGTATTAGCTCTCTAAATGCTTTTATAAAGGCCAGTTCTTCATTTTCATCCTGCAAATAATTGACACTATCTACCGTTGGTGTAATGCTACGCAGTTCATCAACGGCTCCGTTAAATTTTTTGATGTAATTGTCAAGGGGGCCCATGATAATGATATCAACAGCTTCTTTGTTGCTAAATAGTGTGATGGCTTGGTCGGTAGCAGATTTCAAATTACGAAACACCACTATATTTCCCTGAGATTTTCGCTCATTTTCTATTCTGTTTGTTCGCGAATAGGCTTGTATTAAACCATGGTATTTTAAATTTTTATCTACATAAAGTGTATTCAATCCAGGGCTGTCAAAACCTGTGAGAAACATATTCACCACCAATAAAATGTCTATTTCGCGATTTTTTACTTTTTTGGAAATATCGTTGTAATAATTATAAAATGATTCACTGTCCTTGGTCGAGAACTTGGTCCCAAACAGTTGGTTATAATGCCCAATATACTCGTCTAATTTCTCTCTGTTGTGCATGTGTAAACCATATAGTGCTGCGGGCTCTTCTACTACCGATAATTCTTCTGGAATGAAACCATCTGCATCAGCACCGTCTTCATTGTTGGTATAACTAAAGATGGTGGCAATACGTAAGTTGTGTTTTCCTGCTTCTTTCTTTTCTTCGAAGATGTCATAATATTTAATGAGCGTATCCACACTGCTTACACAAAACATTGCTGTAAACTCCTGATTATGGGTTTTTCGTTTGTGATTGGCAATAATGTAATTCGCTATTTTTTCTAATCGGTTGGATGATTCCATCAATTCTTTGGTATCAATATCTTCTACATTGATATCAATTTCAGTCGCTCTGTCGTCCTTCTTTTTATATCGACCTATATATTCGACTGAAAACTTTAATACGTTTTCGTCTCTGATAGCATCTGTAATGACATATTTATGTAAACACTCGCCAAACAATTCGGTTGTAGTTCGTTTGCCTCGCTCATTGGCAACGGCATTATCGGCAAAAATGGGAGTCCCTGTAAAACCAAATAGTTGGATATTATTGAAAAACTGGTTGATACGGCTATGGGTTTCGCCAAATTGGGAGCGATGACATTCATCGAAAATAAATACGATGCGCTCGTTTTTTAAGGTTCCCATTTCATCTAAATACTGCGTTTTGCTGATAGCTGTATTTAGTTTCTGAATGGTAGTTACAATCAGTTTGGTGTCGTCGGTAAATTGATTGACGAGTTGCTGGGTATTGTTGGTCCCATCAATACATCCTTTACTGAAGCTGTTAAATTCTTTATTGGTCTGATAATCTAAATCTTTTCGATCGACCACAAAAACCACTTTTTTTATTTGTGGTAAATTCATTAAAACCTGACTTGCCTTAAACGAGGTGAGTGTTTTGCCCGAACCCGTGGTATGCCATATGTATCCATTTTTGTTGCTGTTTTTAACCCGATCAATCAACGACTCGACCGCATAATATTGGTAGGGGCGAAGCACCATTAATTGGCTGCGGGTTTCGTTAAGCACTGTGTATTGGCAAATCATTTTACTGATGTGGCATGGCTGCAAAAAATCGCTTGTAAAATCATTTAAAATATTGGTGAGCCGTTTGTTTTTTTCGTCGGTCCAGTAAAAGGTTTGTTTAAATGTTAGTTTTTGATTGTTGCTATAATATTTGGTATTCACTCCATTACTGATGATGAAAATTTGGATGTATTGGAAGAGCCCTTCGCTAGCTCCAAAGGAATATTTTTGATACCGATTGATTTGATTGAAAGCTTCTTTGAGCCCTAAACCCTTGCGTTTGAGTTCTATTTGTACCAATGGCAAGCCATTGATGAGCAGGGTGACATCGTAGCGATTGCTATACGTGCCATCTATTTTTATTTGGTTGGTTATCTGAAACTGGTTTTGGCACCAGTGTGTGGTGTTAATAAAATCGAAATATAAATTGTCGCCATTGTCACGCAGGATATGTTGTTTTTGGCGCAGTGTTTGGGCTTTTTCGAATATGGTTCCCTTGTTTAAAATATTCAATACCCGATCGAACTCTCTTGGACTGAGTTGCGTGTTGTTATGCTTCTCTAGTTGTTTTTTTAGATTGTGGAGCAGTGTTTTTTCGTCGTGTACGGCTACTGATTCGTATCCTAATTGTTGTAGTTGAAGCAGCAATTCATGTTCTAATGCTGCTTCTAGTTCTTTAGCCATCGGTATTTGCTTTTTAGTAGATTTTTTTTGCAATGATAGCTATTTACTCACACAAACAACTGCTGTAACAATCCTTTTTTATACTGCTCCATCTTGGTGATATGCACTTGGCAGTGACTTATTTTTTCGTCAATGGCTGAGAGGAAATGGGCGATTTTAGTTTGCTCTTTTTCGGATGGCGGGAGTAAAATTGTTGCTCCATATAAAAAGTCATCATTGCTAATATTCATTGTGTTTTTTGCGCCTTTTTGCACCAGTGGATTTAAATAATTAAAAGTATTTATAGGGTTTGAAAAATAATAATCTAGTAGGAAGCCTAGATCTTTATTTACGGGAGAGAAAACAGCGTATAAGACGGAAACAATTCCAGTCCTTTCGAGTTTGTTTTGTTTAATTACTCCAAAGGGAAAATCACTTGTTGGACTTTTAGTGTATACAATGTCGTAGGGAAAAACAACTTTGTAATTAGAGGTTATTTTGGATGCATAGGACCGCCCTAAATGTTCAATTTGATTGATAACTCCCTTGTTTTTAGCGACTGAAAAAACCTCAGCTATTTTCCCTTTTTCGTTACGTTTTTTGTGCTCAAATAATACCTCCCCCAACTTCTTCATTTCCCACTCCCCAAACGCTTTCCTGTTATCATCCTTAAAGCGTATCTCTTGCGAGAATATTCTTTGCATTATGCCCTTTTTATACTGTTCCAAAAGATTTTTCTGTTGCTTTAAGGCTTGTAGTTTTTCATCTACTGCTGTGAGGAAAGAGGCTATTTTTTGTTGCTCGGGTAGGGTAGGGAGGTTGATTGGAATTTTAGATAAATCAGTTGAATTAATTGCAGGATAACCTGTTCCAGTACATCTTTCAATTACCTTATCAATGAATTTTTGAAAATGTAAATATTGATAGATGAACCTTGTACTTTGATTTGTTCGAATTTGGGCATAACCAGTTGATGCAACATATATGCCATTTTTGTCAAAAAATAAATTATTCATTTGATAAGGTCTTACCATTTGAAATAAAATATCATTTGGTTTTAATACTCTTTGGGCTCTGCTTGGTGATTCGTTTTTTAGAACTACTTTTTCTTTTAATAATTCACCATTAATTACGCTTTCTAAATCAATGTAAATGAATTTATTTGGCAGATTTTTATTTGAAGGATTAATTTCAGCCACTTCTCCCAACCTCTTCACCTCCCATTCCCCATCAAACCCTGCAAAACGTAAACTCGGCACCCTCTTTTTCTTTTCTATTCGTAAATCCGTATCCATCATCTAAAAAGGCGTTGAAATATTTAATTCCTTACAAAAACTGGCAATGCGTTGGTCCGTTTCAGTCATCTGTGCATCCAAGGCTTTTAGTTCGGCAGCGATGGCATTGATGTCGATGGGTTCTTCCGCTTCAAACGTATCCACGTAGCGAGGGATATTGAGATTATAGTCGTTGTCGGCTATTTCCTGTAGTGCGACACGTTTGCTATACTTGCCTTCCTCAGTTCGGGTACGGTAGGTGTTGATGATTTTGTCGATATGTTCGTCGCGCAATACATTCTGAGTTTTCACCTTGTCGAAGTGCCTACTCGCATCAATAAATAAAATATCCTCACTGGCTTCGCGGCATTTTTTATACACCATGATGCAGGTAGGAATACTGGTGCCATAAAAAATATTGGCAGGCAAACCAATCACGGCATCTAAGTAGTTGCGGTCTTCAATCAGGTATTTACGAATGTGTTGCTCGGCCCCGCCACGAAACAAAGCACCGTGAGGTAATACCAAGGCCATGGTTCCATTGTCGGCCAGATGGTGAATCATGTGTTGCACAAAAGCAAAATCGGCTTTACTGGAGGGTGCTAGTCGGCCATATTGGCTGAATCGGTCGTCCGACGTAAATAAAGGATTGGCGCTCCAATGAGCCGAAAATGGGGGATTTGCGACAATGGCCTCAAACTGTTTGTTCAGATGTTGTGGGTGTTCTAAGGTATCTTCTTGTTTAATATCGAATTTGCGGTATTCGACATCATGCAAAATCATGTTCATGCGTGCTAGATTATACGTCGTCCGATTCATTTCTTGACCGTAAAAATTGACGACCTCTTCCACCTCTTTAGCCACTCGCAATAACAACGAGCCTGAGCCACAAGTAGGGTCATACACGGACTTTAGCTTGTTTTTTCCGGTGGTTACAATTTTTGCCAAAATTTTACTAACCTCTTGCGGTGTATAAAACTCGCCTGCTTTTTTGCCTGCACCACTTGCAAATTGGCCAATCAGGTATTCGTAGGCATCACCCAATATGTCGAGTTCGGTATCTTCGAGTTTAAAGTCTATTTGATCTAAATGGGAAAGCACTTTGGAAATAACTTCGTTCCGAGCCTCGGGCGTTTTACCCAGTTTGGTGCTGTTTAAATCCATATCCTCAAACAGGTTGTCGAAATCATCCTCGCTTGCAGTGCCCATGGTACTCTGTTGGATATTGACCAAAATCTTCTGCAAATCTTCGATGATGAAACTGCTTACACCCTCCATATCGTTATTGCCACGTTTGGCTATTTTGCTAAATAATTCGTTGGGTTTTAGAAAGTAACCTAGTTTTCCTAGCGATTCATCTCTCACCGTAGCTATTGCTTGTGCTCCTTGGTCAGTAGTATCATCTATATTTCTAAATGTTAAATTATCTTCTTTTAAAACAGTGTTATTGGCATAAAGCTCTATTTTTTCGGATAGGTACTTGTAAAAAATAAACCCCAAAATATAGTCGCGAAACTCATCGGCATTCATTTTGCCTCGTAGGGTGTTGGCTATGTTCCAAAGTTGTTGTTCTAGCTGCTTTTTTTGATCGTCACTCATTTATCGGGTTTTCTGATTTTAAAGAGCTGCAAATTTACATTTTATGGCTTTGTTAATGGTTTAAAACCGAGTAGTCTGTTGTTCTTACATAATTATCATACGCTTTTCAGCTTAAAAAGCCTAAATTTGCGGCATTATTTTTTTATAAAATTTGCCTTTGTGGATGTATTGAATCGGGGTTTATCTCCAACAAAAAAACACACCAAGAAAAGGTTTAAGATCAAGAAGCAGTAAATATGATTAAAACAGATATATGTATCATCGGTGCGGGTCCGGTGGGATTGTTTGCAGTTTTTGAAGCCGGTTTACTCAAAATGCGTTGTCATTTGATTGATACGTTACCACAAGTTGGGGGGCAGTTGTCGGAAATATACCCCCGTAAGCCTATTTATGATATCCCAGGTTATCCCACTATTGATGCACAAGATCTTATTGATCGTTTAATGGAGCAAATAGCACCATTTAAGCCTGAGTTTACATTGGGAGAACGTGTGGAAACATTGTTGAAACAAGATGACGGCTCATATATCGTTGGAACGAGTGATGGAAGTCTCATTCATGCCTCTGTAGTAGTTATTGCGGGCGGCTTGGGATGCTTTGAACCACGTAAACCAGATGTTCAGGATCTCGCTAATTTTGAAGGAAAGGGTGTGGAGTACATGGTTAAAAACCCAGAGCATTTCCGTGCAAAGAAAGTGATTTTAGCGGGAGGAGGTGATTCGGCTCTGGATTGGACAATATTTTTAGCTGATGTTGCCGAGCGAGTGACTTTGATTCATCGTGGCGATACCTTTAGAGGAGCCCCAGATTCTGCAGAAAAAGTGTTTGAACTGGCTCGTGAAGGAGTGATTGATCTAATTTTGCAATCTAATTTGGTTAGTGTATCAGGTAATGGCAAACTGAATGAAGTTTCTTATATCGGTCGAGATAAGATAAAGAAGTCGATAGAAACGGATTATTTGATTCCCTTATTTGGGCTAAGCCCTAAATTAGGCCCGATTGGAACTTGGGGCCTAAATATTGATAAATCAGCTATCGAGGTAAATACATTCGATTATTCAACAAATGTGGAAGGCATTTACGCCATTGGCGATATCAATACTTATCCTGGAAAGCTAAAATTGATACTGTGTGGCTTTCATGAAGCGGCTCTGATGGCTCAAAGTGCATTCAAGCACGTTTATCCCGATCAGAAATTGAGTTTTAAGTATACCACTGTTTACGGAGTTAATAGCTTCTAGATGATCACAATTACAATTGAAGATCGCAATGGGGAGCAGCAGCCCATTGAGGTGCCTACCGATATCAATTTGAGCTTGATGGAGGTTCTAAAGGCGTCTGATTACTCCATTTTAGCAACTTGCGGAGGAATGGCTTTATGTGCTACCTGCCATGTACAGGTGCTTGAAGGGTATGATGATCTTCCAACTGCTGGAGATGACGAAATGAATATGTTGGATACTTTGCCTGATGCAGGCTTTGATAGTCGGCTAGCTTGTCAGTTACGGATTAGTAAAGAGATGGATGGTATGGTATTTCGTATTCGTGGAGATGAGCAATAGGAATCTTATTTTAAGTCTCTTCCAGAGAAGATGACTTCTTATTTTTCTGTAGAATTCTTTTATGGATTGATAAATTTGGAAGGAGCTTGCCTCTTAATGAAGAAGCTCAAAAGCTTTTTTATATTTTATTTATCAGGAAATATTTATTAGAGTCCATATGAAAGCATCTCCAATTACCTCAAATAAAACTCCTCAAATTGTAATTATTGGTGGTGGATTTGGGGGAGTCGTGCTTGCCAAAAGCCTAAAAAATAAAAATATTCAGGTTTTAATGCTGGATAGACACAATTATCACACTTTTCAGCCATTGCTTTATCAGGTGGCTACGGGTGGGTTAGAAGCTGATTCTATTGCTTTTCCGTTACGGAAAATTTTTAAAGGTCAGGATCGTTTTAATTTTAGAATGGCTGAGGTTACCAAAGTGATTCCGTCGGAAAACATGCTTGAAACAACTATTGGGCCCATCTATTATGATTATTTAGTCATTGCTACTGGATCAGATACTAATTTCTTTGGCCAGAAAGAAGTGGAGCACTACGCAATGCCCATGAAAACGATCCCTGAGGCTTTAAATCTTCGAAGTATGATTCTTCAGAATTTAGAGGAGGCCTTGATTGAATCCGATGCTGTTCGAAAAAATGCACTGTTAAATTTTGTGGTTGTTGGTGGTGGGCCAACGGGTGTTGAGCTCTCAGGTGCTTTGGCTGAATTGAGAATGCACATTTTGCCTAAGGACTATCCAGAGCTAGATTCTGACTTCATAACGATTCATTTGATAGAAGGATCTCCCAGCTTATTGGGGACTATGTCTGAGCAGGCGTCCAAAAGTGCTAAAATCTTTTTGGAAAAAATCGGTGTACAAGTATATACCAATGTGCGTGTTGAGGGATATAATGGTCAGTCGATACGCTTATCTACGGGTGAATCTATTAATACGAAAAATGTACTTTGGTCAGCAGGGATCAAGGGCGCCATTTTAGCTGGGATTCCTGAGGATAGTGTGATGCGTGGTCGTATTAAAGTCGATATGTATAATCGTGTGCTAGGATTCGAAAATATCTTTGCCATTGGCGATGTTGCAGTGATGATCACAGATAAGTATCCCAATGGACATCCTTGTGTTGCACCTGTAGCTATTCAACAGGGTAAAACACTTGCTGCCAACTTAGTGAAGCTCATGAATAATAGGAAGCCTGAAGCTTTTGCTTATTTTGATAAAGGTTCGATGGCAACCATTGGACGGAATAGAGCGGTGGTAGATATTGGTCATGTTCGATTCCAAGGAGTATTTGCTTGGTTTGTTTGGATGTTCGTTCATCTGATGTCTTTAGTTGGCTTCAGAAATAAAGTAGTGACTTTCGTCAATTGGGTGTGGAACTATTTTAGTTATGATCGTGGAACACGTTTAATTATTCGTCCATTTAATCGTGGCTCTATGACAGAGGATACAACTGTTAAATAGAATTATTGAATCAATTAAATACAATGATCAAACTTGTTGAATGCCCAAGAGATGCCATGCAGGGGATACACGAATTTATTCCAACCGAAATCAAAGCCGAGTACATCAACTTATTGTTACAGGTTGGTTTTGATACCATTGATTTTGGAAGCTTTGTTTCAGCCAAGGCTATTCCACAAATGCAGGACACAGTAGCTGTTTTGAATAAGCTGAATCTTTCTGCTTCGTCATCCAAATTATTAGCCATTGTTGCTAATCTCCGTGGTGTGCAAGAGGCAGTTCAATACGAGCACATCGCGTATCTTGGATTTCCATTTTCAGTGTCAGAAACATTTCAGCAGCGCAATACGAATTCGAGTATTGAGCAATCATTAGTGATGGTAGAGGAAATGATGAATCTCTGTAGCCAATACAATAAAAAAGCAGTGGTTTATTTGTCTATGGGTTTTGGGAATCCTTACGGGGATGAATGGAGCCATGAGTTACTCGAATATTGGACAGGACAATTAGCAGAGCGGGGTGTGCAAATCTTATCTCTTGCTGATACGATTGGCGTCTCTAGCTCAGACAAGATCAAATACATTTTTCCACACCTAGCTAAGCAGTTTCCCGAGCTAGATTTGGGTGTTCATTTGCACAGTTTAACAAGTAATTGGAAGGAAAAAATAGAAGCAGCATATCAAAGTGGTTGTAAACGTTTTGATTCTGCCTTAAAAGGATATGGTGGTTGTCCGATGGCAGCTGATGAGCTGGTTGGAAATATCGCTACCGAAAATGTGATAAGTTATCTGAAAGATCAGGGTGAGGTTTTGAAATTGGATATGAATAAATGGCAGGAAGCGTTGGCTTTTTCATCTTCAGTATTTAAATAAGAGAATAGATACATGATCCTTTCTATAGCAGCTATGTCGACTTTAAGATCTTCTCAAAAGAAAGAAGCTAAGACAGCTTGAAAACCCAAATTAAACTGCATGAAACATTGTTTTTAGGCTGATTTTGCGGATGATCTGATCGGCTATCCACAAATGTGGATAACCTCAGTTCGTAAAATTATTAGTCGATGAATGATCGGGTTTTATTATTTAATAATTTGTTTTTCAAGTATTTGTAATTATTTTTTGCTGCTCATTTTAATTGAGCTGCTTCTTATTTGAGAAAATTAATCAAAATATTAATGTTTTATAATCTGTATATGCTAGGTTAGATAGTGACCAACAAGTCTAATCTAGTAGCTCAGATCAATACTATTTTGTGAATTATTTTTTGTTAGTTCTAACATTTGAGGGTTTTTCACAAGTAGTACTGATTGCATGTATTTTGATATTTAATTCTTGTTGTAAAATATCCTGCCATCTTTCTAAAAACTATAAGTAAAGTATAAAGCGCCATTGAAATGGGCGAAGGGTAATAGGTGCCATGTGTCCTATGAGATAGAGAAATCTTGATTCAGAGAATGGACAGTATTGATGGCATGAGTTGTTTGTTAATCTAAACGTATTATCAAATAAGTACCTATGAAACAATATTTACTTTATTGGACTCTAAGAAAGCTAGTTATTTGCATTAGTCTGCTAGGCTTTTTCATTTTTTCATTTGCTCAAGCACAACCAGTGCTTACTTCGTTTAGCCCAGCAAGTGGTCCTATTGGTACCACTGTTACGATTATGGGTAAAGGATTTAATGCCACATTAGCTAATAACGTGGTATTCTTTGGCGCTGCTAGAGCCATTGTACAATCTGTTGTTGGCACAACCTCTCTTGTCGTAACAGTCCCATCTGGAGCAAACTATCAATGTATCTCTGTTATCAATTTAGGGACCAATTTAATTGGTAATTCAGCCAGCCCATTTGTAGTTACTTATTTTCCGATAGGGGATGATAGTTTTAGGCCTGGGGCTGTATTTACTAATGATAATTCAACTTTTACACGTCAGGTGGTCATTGGTGATATGAACCGCGATGGTAAGCCTGATTTTGTTGTTGCTAACAGTGATGGCACTGTATCGGTGTTTTCTAATCAGATTACATCGACTTTGGCTATTGCTAGTTTTAGTTCACCTGTAGTGCTTGGTCGAGCAAGTAGTTTTAGGGATGCCGCAGCTATTATTGGGGATTTTGATGGAGATGGTTGGCTCGATATTGCTTCGGTGAATTCGGGTATTAATATGGTATCCATATATCGTAACATAACACATGTGTCGGGTGTTTCTCCAAAGTTTGCTACTGCAGCTACCTTTATTACAGGTGCAAATCCAGTTGCTATAAATGCAGGTGACTTGGATGGTGATGGTAAAGCTGATTTAGTAATAACAGGTTCAATGACCTGGGCTAACGTTTACATACTGCGTAATACATCTAGGTTAGGTTTGATCAATTTTGCTGGTTTTCAAATATTTTCTGCAGGGGTCAATCCTGACGCTGTAGCTATTGGAGATTTAGATAAAGACGGTAAGCCTGATGTTGTCGTGTCTAATAATGGTTCTTATAATGTGTCTGTCTTTCACAATAACTCTTCAATAGGTAACATTCGTCTTGCAAGACCATCCACATTGGCATTGGGAGCACACCCAATTGCAGTAGCGATTGCTGATTTTGACGGCGATACTTGGTTAGATGTAGCAACTGCAAATTCTTGTTCAGCATCCGTTTTCTTAAATAAGTCGAGTAGTGGGATGTTGAACTTTGCATCGAAGGTTGACTTTAGTACAGGTAATCATAGCTCACCAAGATGTTTATCTATCGGTGATCTCAATGGCGATGGCAAACCGGATATGGTGATAGCAAGCGTCGGTAATAAAAAGGTGCCTATTTTGCAAAATACTTCTACAGTAGGTGCACTCTCTTTTTCTACTAACAACAGTCTTGTATCTACACACTCATTACGTGCAGCTGTTGGTGATCTAAATGGTGACGGTAAACCTGATATCGTGATTGGCAATGATATTCTACATAATAACATAACTGTTTTCTTACAAAGAGTTACTCAGTCGCTTACGATCACCTCAGCAAGCATAATACCCTTGTCTGGTACCTTAACTGCTACAGTGATTTCCTCGGCACCTGTGGGGCAAGGCGGTCCAATTACTTTTGCTGTTAGCGCTGGAAGTGGCTCTGCTACAGTAAATCCAAAGACAGGTTTAATCAAAGCGATTTCCACAGGGACTATTATCCTTACAGTAACTGCTGCAGGTGATACGAACTATACAAGAGCAACAACTAGTCAGCTTATTACCGTTGGTAAGAGTACGACGCCAATTTTGGTCATTACTTCACCGAATACTTTAAATGTTGATGGAACATTAACGGCTACTGTAAGTACAACGGCTACTGGTAGTAAAGGTGGAGTAATTAGCTTTTCCATCGTTGCGGGCAGTGGCTCTGCAACCATTAATCCGACGACTGGTTTAATCACCGGTGTTGGTGCTGGAACAGTGATCTTAATCGCAAGTTCAGCTGCTAATATAAATTATAACTCGTCTAGTGCCAGTCAAACAATTATTATTGGCAGAAGTACTCCAACGCTGCTACTTACTTCTGCGAATACTTTAGGAGTAGATGGTACTTTGACGGTAACAATATCAACTACTGCGAGCCATGGTATAGGTGCTATAAGCTATAGTATGATCAATGGTACTGGTGCTGCAATTGTGAATGCGAATACAGGTCTAGTTACAGGCTTTAGTTCTGGAACAGTTATTCTGACAATTACTTCAGCAGGGAATACGGATTATGCATCAGCTAGTATAAGTAAAGTGATTATAGTCCACTCAAGCACTCCCACTTTAACAATTGTTTCAAAAAATACAGTGGCAGTTGGAGGTGCACTAACAGCGGTTGTTAATACCACCGCTACATTTGGTAGGGGTGGGGCAATTCATTTTGCAATTAGTCCGGGCAGTGGTTCTGCAACAGTTGATGCCATTAGTGGTTTAATCACAGGTATTGGTGTCGGAACAGTCAATTTGATTGCAAGTTCAGTTGGTGATATGGATTATAATCCATCTTCAACGAGCCAATTGATTGCAATCGAATCCACTGCACTGACATCTGTCGTTATGCTTAACCCGATTCTACAAGAAAATAATCTTTCGTTAGCGAAAACAACAGATACAACTACTTCTGATAATACTGCTAGTATAAATACAGGTACTGGAGAACTAGTTGATCAACAAATTATTGTTCCAGAAGCATTTTCACCAAATGGAGATGGTGTAGGCGATTTATTCGATATACAAAATATTTCAAAGTATCCTGATAACGAATTCATCGTAGCTAATAGAAGTGGAGAAGCTGTATTTAAAGTGCATGGATATAATAATGAGACGGTGACTTTTGCTGGGAGATCTAATACAGGTGCTGAGCTAGTGGGCGGATTATATTATTACACCCTTGTATTGTATGATCATGGTAAATCAAGCAAGTATGCTGGATATTTTGAGTTGAAGAGATAATATGCCTTTTTTAAATTTAAATGTTTGATAATGAAGCTTTTGTGGTTTATTTTTTATTTAAACTGAAATGTTTTTAGTTATTGGTAAAATATAATTTAATTATTAGTTGTTTATTATTGTTAGTAACTATGTTAGTATCCGCTAATAGTAGACCGTGTTTGATCTCTAGTTTTTGATTTTGAAGCTATTATGTGACTGTAGTATTTTGAATAAGTATTTTATTATAAATAAAATAGTGGAATTTTAAAACCAACTTTATATGAAAAAAAAATTACTTAATGGATTTGTTAGAGTTGTTTGTGGCACTTTATTCAGCTTGTTAATCTTGTCGATTGTTCAAGCAAAGCCAGTAATTACTATTGGCCAATCTACACCAACTTTAACACTTACAGTTTCCAATGCAATGGTTGTGGATAGCGCTCAAGTAGCTTCAGTAGTAACAAGTGCTACTGAAGGTCGAGGTGGTGCAATTAACTTCTCGATTAGTTCTGGTGGAGGTTCCGCAACAGTAGATCCCAATAGTGGTTTAATTACTGCTATTGGTGCTGGTATAGTCACCTTAACAGCGAGCTCGGCAGGTGATACAGATTATTTTGGAAGTAGTGTGAGTCAGGATATTACCATTGCTCAAGCTACCCCAATATTAACTGTTACTTCGAGTAACACATTACCTGTGGATGGTATGCTTACCGCAACAGTGGTTACAACAGCAACGAATGGTCGTGGAGGAGCAATTACTTTTGCAATTACTTCAGGAGGTAGTGGTTCTGCAACAGTAGATGCTACTAGTGGTTTAATTACAGCTATTAGTGCTGGTAACGTGACCTTAATTGCAAATTCAGCGGGTGATAGTGATTACAGGTCAGCAAGTGCTAGCCAAGATTTGAGTATATCTGCTATTACTCCAAGTTTATCTATTATATCATCTAACATGATGAATGTAGATGGTGCGTTGGTTATAGCAGTAACGACTACAGCAAGTCATGATATTGGTACTTTGAACTATTCAATGGAAAATGGTGTTGGTGCTGCTATTGTGAATCAAAATGGTTTGATCAATGCATTTAGTGCTGGTACAGTGACTTTAACAGTTACTTCTGCTGGAAATGCTGATTATAATCCAACTTCAGCTACTCAATTAATCACGATCGGTCAAAATACTCCAACTTTGACGGTCACTTCAGCTGATAGTTTAAGTTTAGGTGATTCTTTAACGGTTGCCGTAGTAACAACTGCCACTTTTGGTCGTGGTGGATCAATGAATTTTGCTATCACTGGAGGTAGTGGTTCTGCAACAGTAGATCCAAATACAGGCTTACTTATTGGTATTGGTGCTGGAACTGTAACCTTGGTTGCTAATTCAACTGGTGATAACGATTATAACGCAGCTATCATAACTCAAGAGCTTACCATATTAGCTATAACGCCAACTTTGACGATCACTTCGGCTAATAGCTTATCTATAGATGGTACGCTTACAGCAACAGTGGTAACGACAGCACCTAGTGGGCGTGGTGGAGCAATTACCTTTGCTATCACAGGCGGCAGTGGCTCAGCAACAGTAGATGCTACTAGCGGCTTGATCACTGGCATTAGTGCAGGTAATGTGACCCTGGTAGCGAGTTCAGCGGGTGATAGCGATTACAATCCAGCTAGTACAAGCCAAAATTTAAATATTTCATCAATTACTCCTGTTTTAACGATTACTTCAGCTGACAGTTTAAGTGTCGATGGTACGCTTACAGCAACAGTGGTAACGACAGCGACCGGTGGCCGCGGCGGAGCAATTAGCTTTGCAATTACCGGTGGTAGCGGTTCCGCAACAGTGGATGCTAGTAGTGGATTAATTACCGGTATTAGTGCAGGTAATGTGACCTTGGTAGCGAGTTCAGCGGGTGATAGCGATTACAATTCAGCTACTACAAGCCAAAATTTAAATATTTCATCAATTACTCCTGTTTTAACGATCACTTCAGCTGATAGTTTAAATGTTGATGGCGCGCTCACCGCAACAGTAGTAACGACAGCAACAAATGGTCGCGGTGGAGCAATTAGCTTTGCAATTACTGCAGGCAGTGGCTCAGCGACGGTAGATGCTAGTAGTGGTTTGATCACTGGTATTAGTGCAGGTAATGTGACCTTGGTAGCGAGTTCAGCAGGCGATAGTGATTACGCTCCAGCTAGTACAAGTCAATTATTGACAATATCTCAAAGTACTCCAGTTTTGACAATTACTTCAGGTGATAGTTTAAACGTTGATGGCACGCTCACAGTAACAGTAGTAACGACAGCGACCGGTGGCCGCGGCGGAGCCATTAGCTTTGCAATTACCGGTGGTAGTGGCTCCGCAACAGTGGATGCTAGTAGTGGATTAATTACCGGTATTAGTGCAGGTAACGTAACCCTGGTAGCTAGTTCAGCAGGTGATAGTGATTACAGTCCAGCCACTACCAGTCAAGCGCTTACTATATTAGCTACTACACCGATCTTGACGATTACTTCAGCTGATAGTTTAAGTGTCGATGGTATGCTTACAGCAACAGTAGTAACAACAGCAACGAATGGTCGAGGTGGAGCAATTACCTTTGCGATTGTTGGTGGCAGTGGCTCTGCGACAGTAGATGCTAATAGTGGATTGATTACGGGTATTAGTGCAGGTATGGTAACCCTAGTAGCAAGCTCAGCTGGTGATAATGATTATAATCCAGCCACTACCAGTCAAGACCTCACTATATCAATGACTACACCGATCTTGACAATTACCTCATCTAATAGCCTAAACATAGGTAACACACTTACTGCAACAGTAGTTACAACAGCGACAAATGGTCGTGGTGGAGCGATTACATTTGCCGTTACTGCAGGCAGTGGTTCCGCAACTGTAGATTCTGATAGTGGTTTGGTTACTGGCATTAGCCTTGGTGATGTAACCTTAGTAGCAAGCTCAGCTGGCGATAGTGATTATAACGCAGCTAGTGTAAGTCAAGTAATTACAATCAGCAAGGGTACACCAGTTGTGACAATCACTTTACCTAGTGGATTAACAGTTGGCACTAGTTTGACAGCTACAGTCACTACAACAGCTACAATCAGCAGCGGTGGAACAATTACCTTTGCGATTGTTGGCGGCAGTGGTTCTGCTACGATAAACCCAGTTACGGGATTTATTAAAGGAGTTCATGCCGGTACTGTAACATTAACGGCAAGCTCTACAGGCGATGCTAATTATAATGCAGTAACTGCAAGTCAGTTAGTGACAGTTGGAAAGGGCTCGCAAACGCTAACAATTACTTCCGGAAATGCAGTACCTGTAGATGGTATGCTTACTGCTGCGGCCACCTCTACTGTATCTGGTGGAGGTGCAATCACTTACGGTATCACAAATGGAACTACAGGTATAGCCTTTGTAAATGCAACAACAGGTGTCATTAGTGCGGTTCAACATGGTACAGTAACTTTAAAAGCTACTGCTGCAGGAAGTGCTGATTATAACTCGGCTACAACTACTCAAGTGGTTACAATTGTGCAGGCTACTCCAACGCTTAAGATTACTTCAGCTAATCACATGGTTGTGAACAGTAATCTAACAGCTGTGGTAACTACATCGGCAACATATGGTCGTGGTGGGGTGATCACATACTCAATTACAGGCGGTAGTGGCTCAGCAACGGTGAACACAAGCACGGGTGTAATTCACGCGGTTAGTGTCGGTACAGTGACTTTGACTGCAAGATCTGCGGGGGATGCTGATTACTACTCAACTACTGTTAGCCAGTTAATCACGATCAGTAGTAGTATGTTGATGACGGAGATTCCTGCTGTTACGCCAACTACATTTGTACCTGAAAGTGTTACTAGTCCAACGGTAGATGCTGCTGATCAAATAGTTGTGCCAAAAGCGTTTTCTCCAAATGGCGATGGGCTTGATGATTTGTTTGAGATACAAAACATTTCAAAATATCCAAACAATGAGCTTATCATCGCAAATAGAAAAGGAGAAGCCGTGTTTAAAGCTCATGGCTATAATAACCAGACAGTTCTTTTCACAGGAAAAGCAAGCTCAGGAGCTGAACTAGAGGATGGCATCTATTACTACTTACTCACATTCTATGACAATGGTAAGTTGAATACCTTCAAAGGTTACTTCAAATTGAGAAAGTAGGCTTACCTCAGACTTGGAATCCTTTAGATGAAGGATACCGAGGTAGTTAAAAATACAATGCCTGTCGGCAGAGCTACACTTTAGTATGCTCTGCCGACAGGCATTTTTGATATATATGAGTTTTGAATCTGTGATAAATTGGTGTGTATCGGTGTATTATTTAGAGTCAGATTTACAACTTAATTGTTTATTCTGATAAGCCTTAAAGCACTCTTTGGGCTTTAACTCTTTATGCAAAATCATTGCTGACCCCTTTGCTATCCATTTCTCGTTCTGGTGATGGACATAGATTAATACCTAACCGTAACAAAATAGCCTATAAATCGTTTAATGAATATAGCTGTGCTAAAGCACAGAAGAGCGTTAGAATTTTCATGCTGCAGTACGTAATAGTTTGGCCACTTACTACAGCGATCATTACACACTAATTAAAACTTAAAAATAAAACCTATGAGAGAAAAGCTATTGAATGGAATTCTTAAAGTTATTTATGGTATAGTAGTAAGTTTGACCACACTATTTACTACAGATGCTCATGCTGAGTTATTTAATACTCCAATGAATCGATGCGTAGTTTTAGAAGCAGATCGAGCGGTGCCAATTATAGAAAGCAAGTCTATCGATACCACTTTAATAAATACAAGTCGGGTGGCTACAAGGATTAATCCTAAGCTTGTGATTACATCCCCTAATACAGTGCAAGTGGGAAGTGTTTTAACAGCGGCCATCACAATAACAGAAGGGGGTGATATAGGTACTATTCGTTATAATATAACGAATGGTAGCGGTATGGCAGAGCTAGCGAATCATAATACAGGTTTGATTACAGGTGTGAGGATTGGCACTGTAACCTTAACAGTAACATCTTCGGGAAATGCAGATTATGCTCCAGCCTCTACAAGTCAGTTAATTACCATTAGTAAAGGCACTCCAACGTTGACCATTACTTCGGCGAATACGTTAGGTGTAAATGATAATTTAATAGTGAAGGTGGTCAAGTCAGATAAATTTGACCGTGGGGGCTCTGTGCGTTTTTTAATCACTGGTGGCAATGGTCTCGCAACCGTGGACCCAAATACAGGCTTACTAAAAGCAATTAGTGTTGGTACAATAACCTTAACAGCTACTTCATCTGGTGATGCTGAGTATAATCCAGCAGTTGTTAATCAAGAGATAATCATTCATCGAGGTACGCCTGGTTTGACCATTACCTCTGCTAAAACATTGAGTGTAGATAACACGCTAACTGCTACGGTGAAAACTACTGCAACACGTGGCCGAGGAGGAGCTATTACTTTTGCAATTAGTACCAATGATGGATATGCAAAAGTGGATCCATCTACAGGATTGATTACAGGAATTACAGCAGGTGCAGTAACCTTAACAGCTACCTCAGCAGGTGATAGTGATTACTATCCGGCAACAACGAGCCAGCAGATTATCATCACTTCAACAAGTCCCATCTTGACAATTACTTCAGCTAATGTGGTAAATGTAGACAATCTCTTAAAAGTTAGAGTAAAGAGCAGCGCAACTGATGGTCTAGGGGGGGCGTTTCTTTATGCAGTCATGAATGGTAGTGGTTCTGCTACAATAGACGCTCAAAAAGGCCTTCTTACGGCAATTAGTGCAGGTACAGTAACATTAGTAGTTACTTCTATTGGCGATAGTGATTATAGTCCAGCGACGACGAGCCAACAAATAACAATTTATCCCGGTAATCCTGTATTAACAATTACTTCGAGCGATACACTTGCTGTGGATGAGAAGATGATGGTGAAAGTAAGCACTACAGCAAAAGGCGGTCGAGGAGGATCTCTTACTTTCGCAATTAGCACGGAGGATGGGTATGCAACAGTAAATCCAAACACGGGCTTGATTACAGGAATTACAGCGGGCGAAGTGACTTTAACGGTTACCTCAGCAGGCGATAGTGACTATAATCGAGCTACTGCAAGTCAGAGGATTGTGATCATGCGAACTACCCCAACTTTAGAAATTTTTGCAAGCTATGTTTTAAACGTAGACGAATTGGTAAGAATTAGAGTAGTGAGTACAGCTACTGATGGTTTAGGAGGAGAATATAGTTATGTAGTTAGTGATAGCGGCAGTGGCTCTGCAATGGTGGATCCAGATACGGGGTTACTAATGGCGATTCATGCAGGTATGGTAACCCTAACGGTTACCTCAGCTGGTGATAGTGACTATTATCCAGCTACGGCAAGTCAACAGCTAAGAATAGTTCCGCGAACACCTGTGTTGACAATTACATCTAGTGATACACTTCGTGTACACGAAACGTTGGCAGTTACAGCAACCACCGACGCTAGAGATGGCCAAGGAGGAACAATTACGTTTATCGTTAGTAATGGCAGTGGCTCAGCTGTGATAGATCCAGATACTAAATTATTAGTAGGGGTGAGAGCCGGAACCATTATGTTGGTAGCAATTTCTAAAGGCGACACGGACTACACGATGGCTACTACAAGTCAATTGATCACAATAAGTGATGATGCTACGTCGGCAAGAACTAAAGCTAAGTTGTTTATTGCTGACGAAGTTGTAGATATCGATTCTAAAAAAGTGATAATACCTCAGGCATTGTCTCCCAATGGAGATGGCGTTAATGATCAATTTATTATTCAGAACATAGAGAGCTATCCTAACAATACAGTTACGATCACTAATAGATATGGGGGGGTCTTATTTAAGGCTCAGAGATATGATAATAATGCAATTATTTTTACTGGAAAATCTAGTAATGGAGGTGCTGAGCTAACAGGGGGAACATACTTCTGTACTGTAGAGTTTTGTGATCAACAAGGTAAGTCATATAGAGATAAAGGATTTTTTAAAGTGAAGAGATAATTAATTTAAGAACCATAAAAAGGCCACTGTTAACAGTGGCCTTTTTATGGTTCTTTTAACAGAAGGCGAGTGGGATAAGTATCCTTTTAGCCTTTGTGTTTTATACTGTTTAGAATATGTTTTTTATGTGCCAGTTGTAAAAAAAGATAGCCACTCAGTCCCGCGATTAAAGAAGCAAGAAGTACACAAAACTTTGCTCCATTTTGATATTCTACTTCATTAAAAGATAACAATGAAACAAAAATGGACATCGTAAATCCAATACCTGCTAGCATTCCCAAACCAATAAGGTGTTTCCAGGTGGATTTAGAGGGTAAAGTGCATAAACCTAATTTGACAGAAATCCAAGAAAATAAGGTAATGCCTACTGGTTTCCCGATTGCTAAGCCAAACAATATTCCTAAGCCAAGCGGACTTGTTAGATCTTCAATCATTTTACTCTCAAATCGAATATTGGTATTGGCTAGTGCAAAAACAGGCATAATTAAAAAGGTAACAGGTCGTACAATCAAATGCTCAAGTTTTTCTAGTGGCGATGCTTTTTTCTTTGGATTGGTTGGAATGGTAAGGGCTAATAATACGCCCGCTATAGTAGCATGAATCCCTGAATGGTGGATGAAGTACCATAGAAATAATCCAGGTACGATATAAAATATGAGCCTTTTGACACCAAAAAAGTTGAAAGAAAGTAATAATGTAAATATTCCAGCAGCGTACACTAATTGATCCCAATGTAATTGATTGGTATAAAAAATAGCAATAACCAAAATTGCTCCTAAATCATCTGCAATAGCTAAAGCTGCCAGAAAAATAATAAGAGATGGCGGTACTCGTCTTCCTAACATAGACATAATGCCCAAAGCAAAAGCAATATCTGTTGCCATAGGTATTCCCCATCCACCACTAGTTGGTGTATGTTGATTGAATAGAACAAATATTCCAGCAGGAACGAGCATTCCTCCCAAAGCCGCAAATAAAGGCATGGTTGCTTTTTTGATAGATGAAAGTTCACCCTCAATAATTTCACGTTTGATCTCCAAGCCTACTAGCAAAAAGAAGATGGCCATTAAGCCATCATTGATCCAAAGTGAAATAGAGTGGCGCAGTTTAATGAGATCATGATGAAATCCTATTTCATAAGACAACATGTTTTCGAGCTTGTTACCCAAATTAGAGTTGGCAATCAATAAAGAAATAAGGACACAAAAAAGAAGGATCACGCCACCAATTTGTTCGGAGCGAAGAAAATCGCGGGATGGTTTTAAGTTTAGTTTAGACATAGGCCCAAAGTTATCAAAAAAGCTAATTTCCTCTCGTTTGGTATTTATTCCTTGAACTTTAGGCTATCTTTGTCAGCTTTAAAAACTGAAAAATTGACCCCTGAATTAATATTTCGATACTACCCAAGTCTGAGTGAAAAGCAGAAACAACAATTTTTCCAGCTAGGAGAACTCTATCCGTATTGGAATGCACAGATTAACGTGGTATCTAGAAAAGATATAGATAAACTCTATCTACATCATGTTTTGCATTCTTTGGCAATCGCTCAGGTGATTTCATTTTTACCCAATGAGAAAATATTAGACGTAGGTACAGGTGGAGGTTTTCCTGGAATTCCTTTAGCTATTTTATTTCCCAAGACACACTTTCATTTGGTGGATTCGATTGGGAAAAAAATCAAAGTAGTACAGGAGGTGTCTAAAGCAATTGGGCTGGAAAACCTGAAAGCAAGTCAAGCGCGTGCAGAACAGATTCGCGATAAATTTGATTTTGTCGTATCACGTGCAGTAACCCAATTAAAAGATTTTTACCCTTGGGTGCGAGGCAAGTTTAATAAAGAATCAAAGAATGTATTGCCCAATGGCGTATTATATCTAAAAGGAGGAGATCTCAAGGAAGAATTGAAAGCGGCTGGCTTGAAAGATGTCATTCAAATTCCTATTCAGGATTATTTTTCTGAAGATTTTTTTGCGACGAAATATGTCATCTATTTCCCTGAACAATAAGAAGCGATGTCTTTACTGCATCAAATAGCCTTAACATGTATCCCAGAAGTGGGAGACGTGACTGCGCGTAGCTTGTTGAGCTATTGCGGCAATCCAGAAGAGGTATTTAATACTAAAAAAGCGCATTTAAGAAAAATACCTGGAATAGGACCTAAAACGGCTGATCAGATAGCGAATCCAATCGCTTTTAGGCGGGCCGAGAGAGAGCTTGATTTTATTGATAAGCACAAGATCAAACCCTGCTTTATTACAGACGTTATATATCCAAAGCGACTGAGAAATTGCTCGGATGCACCGATCTTACTTTACTTCAAAGGTGAAGCAGATTTTAATGGTGGAAAAGTAATTAGTATCGTCGGAACTCGTAATGCAACGAACTATGGAAAGGATTTGTGCAAGCAGTTAATAGCAGATTTAAAAATACACCAGCCATTGGTAGTAAGTGGTTTGGCTTATGGTATTGACAGCATGGCGCATAAAGAGTGTTTGAAAAACAATATTTCTACGATTGGTGTTCTAGGTCATGGTTTGGATCGCATTTATCCAGTACAAAATAAGAGCCTGGCAGAACAGATGCTAAATGGTGGTGGCCTATTAACGGAATTTATTTCAGAGACAATTCCTGGTCGTGAAAATTTTCCTAAACGGAATCGCATTATCGCTGGTATGACTGATGCAACCATTGTTGTGGAAGCTAGCGCCAAAGGTGGAGCACTCATTACGGCCGAAATAGCGAACTCATACAATCGAGATGTTTTTGCTTTTCCAGGGAAGGTAACAGATGAGTATAGTGCCGGCTGTAATTATTTGATTAAAACTCATCGTGCAAATCTGATTTCTAAAGCATCTGATGTAGAATATTTGTTAGGTTGGGCAAATAGCTCCGTTCAGCATGTAAAACCTCAATTAAGCCTGATGCTAGATTTATCTCCTGATGAAAAGCAGGTAGTGGATGTGTTGCATGAAAAGGGAGCTGTGGCTGTAGATGAGTTGTCTGTACTTTGCCAGCTTACTCAAAGTAAATTAGCCGTTACTATCTTGGGTCTGGAAATAAGGGGTTATGTGATTGCCTTACCTGGGAAGATTTACAAACTGGCCTAGTTAGTGATGTGATTTTTTGTTTCTGGCTTCAGCATTATGATACAGCTGGCCATTTTCTCTTAGTTGTAATAGCCACTACATTAAGCCCTCCGGATGATCCGCTAAACAACGAGGTATAACATGATGTGATGCAATCACTAATCTTAAGCGCATTGCCGTAGTTCCATCCGCCTTTTGGCATTCCGAAAAGTCCAAATGGATCCACCCAACTATTACAATCCGCAACATATGCATAAAAATTGCCACCCCCTTCTAACCCAATCGGATCCTGGCTGATGTATGTTCCGCTACCAGAGTCATAATACCTAAATCGGTTGTAGTAAAGTCCGCCCAGTTCCTCATCTTCATACTGCCCCATCTGGCGGAAGGGGATGAACGACTTATCCACCTCGCCCCATATCGGGCGGTTCCAAATATCAGCTCCTGTTTTTATTTTTTTCAGCCTGCCGTAGATATCATACTCGGCCTCCCAAACCAGCTCTCCCTGGTCATCAAAGCTCCGCGCAGGGCGGCCAATATAATCCGATACAATGCTGTACCGTTCACCATTGATCAGCTTGGCAATTGGCGTATAGTTGCCTTCATCATACACCCAGGTCGTTACATTTTCCGTTGGTTCTTGCTCATACGAAATCTCACCAAGGTCGCTGGTTTGTAGTTGTGGGCGCTGCTCGGTGGGATAGCTCCATTCATGCAACAGCACATTGCCGTCCCAAAGGTAGCGCGTGGTTTTTTTCGAGGTGTATTTTGCCGTACGTCTGCCCAGGGCATCGTATTCGAACTTGACTTGCGTGCCATTGGGTGTCATGATGCTTTTGAGCATACCGTTGGCCTGCCACAAATAGTGGTAGCAACCATGCGACCAGGTTTTATTCGGGTTAGGCCCATGTCGTTCAAAAGGACTCTTGAGTAACAGATTTCCTAGCGTATCATAGTAATAATACCACCTAGCGTCTTTGACTAGTCGACCACCAGGCTCGTATTGGCGGTCTGTTTGGTCGGCGGTTTCGTATAAGTTGCCTGCTGCATCAGGTGCTTTGTATTCTTTTTGATTTGCAGAGGTAGCACTCACTAATTGATGCAAAGAATCGTACGTATAGGAGGTGATCGCAACGAAGTTTGAACGTCGATCAAAGCAAGATTGCAATTGACTAGCTACGCCCCAAGTATACTCCCGCCGGTAGCATTCGCGACCTAGCCCTGTTTTGACAATATGGTTGTCAGGTTGGCCAGCTTTGTCGTATTCTGTTTGGCTACTGATTCCACCAGTGAAGTTGTAAGCCGTTACCTGCCCATGGCCATTGCGCGCAATATGAGCTTCCCAAAGTTTGTCTTGCTGAGCAGCCTGAATATGGTTCA
>CALLKE010000245.1 GCA_938008555.1 uncultured Pedobacter sp. | reverse complement strand
TTTGTATTATTCGGATCCTTAGTCTTATCTATAAATTTTACCACATAATAGTATGTCCCTACAGGAAGCGTGTAAGCTCGACCTTGATTTGATGTACCATTAAACACAATCCCACTATTATTATATCCAGCCCCTTGGTACACTAGCAATCCATCCCTATCAAGAATACTAACTACATTATTCGGGTACTTCTCTATGTTCGAAATAACTAGATACTCGTTGATTCCATCTCCATTATTAGATACGGCCATCCCTGGAATTATCTTTTTATTCGATACAGTTACTAAGCCTTGGTTAACCGTGAAACTTAAGCTACTACCATCTATAATAATTCTCGCGGATTCAACATTGGCATTCGCTGCTGCATTTATAGTAAACATTCCATAGCCACTATTCGCTGGAATTGTCACACTCCCATCCAGCACAGGTTGCCTCGATAACGATGTTAAATCACTCCGGGGATCAACACTCAACGTAACTGTAATAGGCCGCGCTGTCGTTACTCCACTAGCAAGGCTTGCCATGACCGAAATAGTCTCATCTTCATAAATTGTCCCATCTCCCAACGTAATAATTAAATTATCCGGATTTAAAAACGTCACATCAGTGATGCTTATGCTACTCGTCACCGAACCTAAGTACACATTATTACATGGTACCAATAAGGATTCATTATTGAACATAACATCATCATTCAACGCTTGAACTGTAATAATCGTACTCGTTTGGCCTGCTGGAAGAGCAACTGACGAGGGTAAAATATAGTGACCTGGGCTCGCAACACTGCCCGATACATTAAACGTTACATCTATTGGTAATGTGATTCCTGAAGGGTTTAATCCTAAGACCATTGTCCCACTTTGACCTTCTGCTACTCCTGTACTCGTTGCACTTAAACTCAAAACTACGATCGTAATCGTTTGGCTAACACTCGCCGAACCATAATTTGCGTCACCCAAAGTCGAAACATTCAATATCACCGTACCTCCACTTGTACCTGTAATCAAATGCGTATTAGGATCAATCGTGGCAATACCTGATCCATTACTAATACTGTAAACCAAACCTCCTCCTCGACCCCCTGTAGCACTCGTACTCACAACTGGTAAAATCGTCCCCCCAACAGACGTGATATTGATCGAACTAATTGTTAGCGTCTGCAAGCTCTGATTAACAATGATCGTCAACGTCGCAGGAATGGGTGAGTTATAGTTCGCATCACCAGATTGTGTTACTTGAACAACTACTGAACCTACAGAGAGCCCTGTAAGCAAACCATTCTCATTGATCGTCGCACTACCACTACCACTCAAAATACTATATTGAAAAATACCCGTACTTGATATACCTCCGGCTAGGGCTGGATAACTCGTGGCGGAAATGAGCAATGTTCCATCCACATTCACCTGCTGCGTGCTAGAACTTAAAGATAAACTCGGAGTACCCCTACCAATAGTCAGCACCTGTGAGGTAGTCACACCGTTATAATTTGTATCTCCTGTACTAGTTGCAATCAAAACGACCGTCCCAGCTTTATAGGCTGTGATTAAGCCACTAATCGCATCAATCGTGGCTGACCCTGATCCTGTGCCTACTATTCTATAGCTCACAAAACCCCCACTACTCAAAATCGATGTGGTGCTAATACTTGCCGTTAAGGTGCCTCCTACAACAGTCCTACTCGAGGACGTAATGGTCAATATAGGGGTACGTCTGGCATCCGTATTCGTAACTGTTAATGTTCCCGATACAAAAGTATAATTCAACAAAGGGGAGCCACTCAAATGGAAAATATTATTCGGAATATTCCCATCACTTGCTGTCTGAACTATATAACTCACCGAATGCTGACCAGATGGAATTAATACCGTAAAGCTCATACTGCCACTCACCGAGTTACCATTAATCTGGTAGCCTCCCAAGAAAGACGTATCCGAATTAATCGTCACACTCAGAGGCGTATTAGTCACATTGATCGTGCTAGGTAAGCTTACATTCAATATTGTCGATAAAGTCTCACTTACTGTACCCGAGCTAAGCGTCAATGTCGTTGAGCCTGAACCACCCAAACCGCCCGTCACATCTGTGTCAGTCACCGTTAAGGTGCCTGAACTGAATGCATAGTTCAACAAAGGAGAACCCGTCAAGTTAAATACATTATTCCCCACATTGCCATCACTTGCCGTCTGAATCGTAAAACTCACCGAATGCTGACCAGCTGGAAGCACCACAGTAAAGCCGGTACTGCCACTGATCGACTGTACTCCACGGCCATCATTCACCGTGTAGCTTCTTGGGAAAGCTACATTCGATACGATTGTTACTGTCAGAGGGGTATTGCTCACATTGAGCGTACTGGGCAAACTCACATTCAGTACTGTCGATAAAGTCTCACTTACTGTGCCGGAGCTAATCGTCAAAGTCGTTGAGCCTGAGCCTCCCAAACCACCCGTCACATCTGTGTCAATCACCGTTAGGATGCCTGAAGTGAATGCATAATTCGCCAAGGGAGAACCGCTCAAGATAAATACATTATTACCTATGCTGCCATCACTTGCCGTCTGAATCGTAAAACTCACCGAGTGTTGGCCCGCCGGCAAAACAACT